>NZ_VUOT01000011.1:0-204332 GCF_009829295.1 Nocardia sp. CY15 | reverse complement strand
TCCCAGCTCGCCCGCGATCGTGCGGATACCCGCCCGCTCTCGCCGCCGGTCAGCGATATGGATGCGCTCGTTCTCGCTCAGATATCGCGACTTCGATACAGCGGAGGCTGCCCGCTCGTGCCGAGCGTTCCTAGAACCCAAGTACTAGCGGGCGCGGCCGATTTCGCCGTTGTCGGTGCCTACGGTCCGGTGGGCGTCGTGCTCGTCGACCTCACAACTGCGCGTCCATCGCGTCGAGGCCGGCGCGGAACTCTTGGTCGGACACTTCGTAGTTCGCGGCGCCGCGTTTCCCGATGTTCGAAACTCGTTTACCGCGCATGGCCATCACCGCCATGCGTCGTCGACATTCGTACCCACGGTGGAACATACATCGCTCAGCGCCGAACCGGGCAGAACACTACCGAGAGCATCGGTGGTGGCACGCACGGTCAAAGCGCCGATATCGCAGCCGATCTCGTCCATCGACGCGGCCAACCCGCGCAGCTCCGCTGGATCGACGTTCATAACGCCCCCCTTCCGACCGGACACCCTCCGGCGTAACGCAATACCAGAGCACTCCCGCCCCGTGCGGCCGATCTAGCAACCGCCGCATGCGAAACGTCAAGCGCAGCAGGCTTTTCGCTTATTTCTCCGCGTCGGGGTCCGGCGGGAGCACGCCGGTGACCAAGAAGATGACACGGCGGCCGATTTCAACCGCGTGATCGGCGAAGCGCTCGTAGTAGCGACCGAGCAGCGTGACATCGACGGCAGCCGCCACGCCGTACTTCCAATCCCGGTCCATGAGCAGTGTGAAGAGGTGACGGTGCAGATCGTCCATCGCCTCGTCGTCCTCGTTCAACTGTGCCGCGCGCTCCGGGTCGCGGGTCTCCAGCACCTCGCGCGCGCCGGCTCCCATGTTCACCGCGATGCGGCCCATCTCGGCGAAGTAGCCGTTGACGGACTCCGGTAGCGCGTGGTTCGGATGACGCCTGCGCGCGACCTTGGCCACATGCAACGCGAGCGCGCCCATTCGGTTCACGTCGGCGACGATCTGGATCGTGCTCACCACTTGCCGCAAATCACCGGCGACCGGCGCCTGCAGCGCGAGCAGAGCGAAGGCCTTCTCCTCGGCGTCCTGGATCAGCTCGGCGATCCGGTCGGCTTCGCCGATCACCTGCTCCGCCAGCGCGAGGTCCGCCTGGAGCAGAGCTTGGGTAGCCCGCTCCATGGCCGAGCCGGCCAACCCGGCCATCTCGCCCAGCAGGTGGGCGAGCTCGGCCATTTGCTCGTTGTAGATGACACGCATAACAGCTGACACTAGTTCGCTGCGCTGACCAAGTCACGAACAGGGAGTGAATGACCGGTGTGCATCATTAGCGCGGAGGTTGCCGTTGATGCGTCAATGACCGCGATCAGCACCTGTCCGATTTCGAAACGATGACATCACGAACATTGTGGTCTGTGTCGCACCTTCGTCCTTCGGTGTGCGCAGAGCCCTACTTGCAGATTTCGTCGGCCGCGTTGACGTGTTCCAAGTCCGACGGCAGCACGGCAGGCGTTGAATCCGTCGCGGTGCTCGTTGCGACGTTGGTGATCTCGTCACCGACCGGCGTCGGCGCCTTCACCGTGACGCCGGCCTTCGAGTCGCCTCCGATGACGACCTCGACGATGCCGCCGAGATCGTCGGCGGCCTCGATGGTCGCGCCGGGGATCGAGGTCGCCACGGTCGCGGCCTCGGCCTCCAGGCCTGGGGCGTAGCGGACCTTCGTCGTCGGGGAGGTGCCGTTGGCGTAGTTGCCGGTGTTGTAGATCGTGAAGCCCTGGTTGCCCAGCTTGGCGGCCGCCGTGCGCGCCAGCCCTTCGATGCCGGAGCCGTTGGACACCAGCAGCGAGACGGTGGAGGGATCCGCCGCCCGGTATTTGGCGGTTCCTGGCGCGGCTGGGGCGGGAGCGGGTGCGTTCGCGTGCACGGACGGCTTCTCTCCCGGCAGCGGCTGATCGTCGCGGATCGCCTTGAAGATCGCCTTGATGTCGGATTCACGGGGAATCTCGTTGCCGTAGGAGGTCGTGCCCGCGGTCGGAACGGTGATGAAGGTGACCGCGCCCGCGTCGATCTTCTGCAGTGAGCGTCCCAGCATCAGAAGGTCGCTCGGTTCTACCTTCTGGACCCAGGTGTGCTGGCTGAACGCGCTGATGAAGCCGTTCAGCTTGCCCGGATTGAACAGCACCTTACTGGACAGGGTGCCGCGTAGCAGCGAAGCGAGGAAGCGTTGCTGCCGGTTGATGCGGTCGTAGTCGCTGCGCTCCTCGCCGTAGACATGCCTGGCGCGCACGTAGTTGAGCGCGGTTTGGCCGTCGATGCGCTGCTTGCCCGGTTGCTCGAGGATGGTGCCGAGCACGTCGTCCACGAGCGGCTTGGACGCGCAGACCTCGACGCCATCGATTTGGTTGACCATCGACTCGAAACCGGCGAAGTCGATGCCGATGAAGTGATTGATCGACGCGCCGGTGAGGCGCTGAATCGTGGAGACGAGGCACATCGGGCCGCCGAGATTGTAGACGGCGTTGAGCTTGTCGCCCATGGCAGACGGGAACTTCTCGTCGGTGTATTTGTTTTTCTCGTTGTCCCACCCATAGCACTGGGGCCTGGTCACGTCCAGGTCGCGCGGGAAGGAGACTACGACGACCCGATTCCGGGACTTCGGGATGTGGACCAGCATGGTGGTGTCGGCGCGGGCGCCCTCGGCATCGTCCAAAGTGCCCGCGCCGAGCTTGCCGTTGGCCCCTGCACGGGTATCGGTGCCGACGAGCAGGTAATTCTCGTCGCCGAGTTGGGCGTTGGAATCGACGATGTCCTCTGAGTTCTCGTCCAGTGCCGACACCTGAGTGAAGCTGTCGGTAGTCGACTGCAAGTAGCTCCAGCCGCCGCCGGTGACCAGCAGCGCGAGCGCGGCGCTCAAGGCCAGTCCGGTTCGTCCCGTGGCGCGTAGCCGCTTGTTGCGGCGCTCCCGGGAGGCCTGCAGGCGGGTCTGGGCGGTGCCGACGGCCTTCGGCTTGGCGCTCTTGCCGTCTTTGGTCGGCCAGCCCACGCCCTTGCGTAGCGCGCGCGTCGGTTCGTCGATCGAGGGGATTACGTCGGTGACCTCTTCGGCCTGCTCCGGCTCGGGACGCGCGACCGGCGCATCGGGCGCCGTGCGCTCGGCGGGGCGGCGGGTCGCCGCGCGGGCGGCCGGTGTGGCTCCCGTGATGTCCTGAACCACCGGCGAGCTACCCGTCTGGCGTGGAGGTGGTGTATCCGGCGCGCGCCGGGGACCGGCCGCGGCGCCGCGGCCATTGGCGGCGGCCGGGTCGGCCGGCCTGCGAGGAGCTTCCTGCCGCGCTTCGGCACGGTTGATTCGTGCCGAGGGGGGGCCGGCCTGCGGCGGTAGCGACTCAGGGCGCCGACCTCGGTTCGCCGGGGAGCCGGGAATCGGTGGCGTCGGCTCGGCGGGGCGGCCCCGGCCGTTGGCGGCGGCCGGGGCCGCCGGGCCGGATTCCGTGCGGCGACCTCGGCTCGGCGCGGCGGACGGATCCGATTGGGTGGGCTCGGCGCGGCGGCCTCGACGGCCACTGCGCTCGTTATCGACCCGCTGGACGAGATCCTGGACCGTCAGGGGGGCGGAATTCTGGTCCGGGGTGGCGTCGGTATGGCGCGAACGGCGAGACGTGCGTGCGGCGTCCCGGTCGGGAGAGTCCTCCGCGGGATACCGCTCCCACGGGGCGCGACCTCCGGGCCGTGGCGAACGCCCGTGCCGATCGTCACCCACCAACGAACCTCGCTTTTCGTCTTGCTTTCCGCCTGGGTCGAACCGGACCGGCGGCACCGATCCCGTAATGATAACGATTCCGCCACAGGGGTCCACCCCACGGCGAAATCGAACAGGTCACAGCGGTGTTCGGAGCTGTTGGTCGCTATGAGGTTGCCCGATCAGCCGCCGCTGTGCATCACATCGGCGGCCTGCGGCACCGCCGGATCGTCCGGGTCGTCGAGCCAACCATGCGGCAGCGCGACCTTGCCCGGCGAGCCCTGACGGCCGCGCGGGCCTTCCGCGTCCTTCGGGAAGGGCGCGGTGGGATCGAGCTGTCCGACAAGGTCTTCCAGCTGCGCGAGGCTGCCCACGGTGGCGAACGCGCGCCGCAGGTCCGCGCCCACCGGGAATCCCATCAGGTACCAGGCCATGTGCTTGCGCAGATCGCGCATGGCCTTGTCCTCTCCGAGATGCTCCGACAGCAAAGCGCCGTGCCGGTACAGCACCGCGCCGACCCGGCCCAGATCGGGCGCCGCGGGCAGCGGCTCGCCGCGCAGCGCCGCCTGCAACTCGGCGAACAGCCACGGCCTGCCCAAGCAGCCCCGACCGACCACCACGCCGTCGCAGCCCGTCTCGTCCATCATGCGAACCGCGTCGGCGGCGGAGAAGATGTCGCCGTTGCCCAGCACCGGAATGGAGGTGACGGCCTCTTTGAGGCGGGCGATCGCGGTCCAGTCGGCCTGCCCGGAGTACCGTTGCGCCGCCGTGCGGGCGTGCAACGCGACCGCACGCGCGCCTTCGGCTTCGGCGATGCGTCCCGCGTCCAGGTAGGTGAGGTGGTCGTCATCGATGCCGATGCGGAACTTCACGGTGACCGGAACTCCCGCGGGTTCCGCGGCGGCCACCATGGCGCGCACGATGCGTCGGAACAGCGTCCGCTTGTACGGTAGGGCGGCGCCGCCGCCGAGGCGGGTGACCTTGGGCACGGGACAGCCGAGGTTGAGATCGATGTGGTCGGCCCAGCCCTCGCCGACGATGATCCGCACCGCTTCGCCGAGCGTCGCCGGGTCCACACCGTAGAGCTGCATCGAGCGCGGGTGCTCGTCGGCGTCGAAGGACATCATGTGCAGCGTCTTCTCGTTGCGCTCGACCACCGCCCGCGCGGTGATCATCTCGCACACGTAGATCGAGGTCGGGCTGCCGAATTCGCGGCACAACTTGCGAAACGCCAGATTCGTGATGCCCGCCATCGGCGCGAGCACGACCGGCGGATCGACCGGATACGGCCCGATCCGCAGCTTGGCCATCGCCTCGGTAGTCAACGTCACGCCGACCAGTGTCTCATTTGCGCACGTAAGTGGGCCGGAGCGGGTCGTTCGCCCAGTGCGCATGTCGGCACACCGGCCCGCTCATACAGCGCCGCCGCCGGGAAGCCCGGACGGCGGCGGCGTCGTGCGTCGCTGCGCGCGGTCAGCCTACGGAACTGCCCGCCATCTGGCGGTCGCGCTTGGCGGCTTCGCGGGCGAGCATGCGATCGCGCTGCTCCTCGAACTTGACGACGTCCTTGGCGAGCTTGTCCAGGAACAGGCCGAGGCGATCGCGGACCGCTTCGCCACGGGGGGTGAAGTCGGTGCGCTCGAAGATGTTCCACTTCTTCAGCACCGGCTGGACGACCTCCTCCAGGTGCTGGCGCAGGTCGTAGATGCCGTGCTTGGCCATCAGCACGCCGTTACGGCGGAAGTTGGGCATGCCGGCGCCGGGCATCTGGAAGTTCTCCAGAATCAGCGTGATCGCCTCGATGGCCTGATCGGGGGTCAGGTCGAGGGCGGCGCCGCACATATTGCGGTAGAAGATCATGTGCAGGTTCTCGTCGGCGGCGACGCGCTGCAGCATGCGGTCGGCGATCGGGTCGTCGCACACCTTGCCGGTGTTGCGGTGGCTGACCCGGGTGGCGAGCTCCTGGAAGGTGACATACGCGACGGAATGCAGGAAGCCGGCATCGGCTTCGGCGGGGGAGGCGAAGCCGTTGGTCATGTGGACCATCCGGGCTTCCTCGAGGGCGACCGGATCAACGCCGCGGGTGACGACGAGGTAATCCCGCATCACGATGCCGTGGCGGTTCTCCTCGGCGGTCCAGCGGCCCACCCAGGTGCCCCATGCGCCGTCCTGAGAGAAGTTCTCGGCGATCTCCCTGTGATACGAGGGAAGGTTGTCCTCGGTGAGCAGATTGGTGACCATGGCGGCCTTCGCGACCTCGTTGAGCCGAGACTGCTCGGGATCCCAATCCACGCCGCCGAGTGCCGCGAAGTTGCGGCCGTCGTCCCACGGGACGTAGTCGTGCGGATGCCATTCCTTTGCCAGGGAGAGGTGCCGGTTGACGTTTTCTTCGGCAACCGGCTCCAACTCCGTCAGAAGCTCGAGTTGAGTCAGATCCCTTGCCATGTATGAACCCTTCAGTGTGTGCTTCCGGTCGTGCAGGTCATCCCAAGGTAGACCGATACCGATGCGGCCATACCTTACGGCACCGTAGGTGTGATGCGAAACGCATCTGTTAGACGATCGATGCCCTGGTGATCTACCTCATACGACGTCATCGCCGTTCAGTGATCCTCAAGAGTGTATGAGGAATACCCGCGGCGAGGGGACTATCGACGCGGGCTCGAGATCGTTAGCGGACCGTGCTCGATCGCACAATCGCTGCCTGACTGGTGCGGCGGCCGAGTGTGTCGGACTGTCACATCGAGTCCGTGTTGTCGGCGTTTCGCCAGGGTGGGTACCGGCGGTCGTGGTGAGTCGTGCCCATCCGGGAGATAGCCGGTGGCCACATACGGCCCGTGTCGCGGTGCGTCATGCGATCTGCAATACAGATATGGCCGGGCAGCCGCCCCCACGTCGGTCAGGCGGGGGCTATCGCTGTGATCAGGGTCCGGCCGTCACGGCTGGTCACGGTCACGACCTGGGTGAAGGTCGCCGCCGTTTCGCCGGGCCACTGCTCGGACAGGTCGACCAGGTACCGACCGTCCGACAGGGCACTGATCTCCACGCAGTACCGGGTATCGACAGGCACCTGGTCGATGCCGCGCTGTATACCCTCGGCGTCCGGTATCGCGGCACCCTCGACGACGGCCCGCGCGGCGGCGCCGGAGCGCAGCACGTAGTACGCGTGCTCGAACGCGAGGATGGCATCGGGCCCGTTCCCCGTGCCGCCCGGTCCGGTGCCCGAAACCCGTCCCTCGGAACGAGCCTGCGTACATCCGGGCATGGTGTGAGCGTGCGGCGGCGCGGCCGCCGTGGGCGGTGCCGTCACAATGGTCGAGGCGGTCACGACGGTGGTCGACGCGGGAGCGACCGTGGTCGAGGCGACCGCGGCTTCGCGCTTCAGCGTTGTGGCCTTGTCGGTGCTGACAGTGATGACGAGCACGCTCACAACCAGGGTCACGACGCCGAGAACTACGCCGATGGCCGCCAGCGGCCTGAATCCACGCGGTTCGCGCCGACGCGGTCGGGACGGCAACGACGCCGAGGCACGCCCTCCGCCACCGGACCGGTCGATCAGCGCCTGATCGGGAGGTCGGTCGTAGTAGTGACTGTGACCGCCATCGACTGTCGCCGCGCTCGTTTCGGCCGCCGCCGCATTCCGGCGATCCTCGAACCGTGCGGACGCCACGCCCTCGTCCTCCGCGTCGGAATCCGCGAGCCAGTCGCGCCAGTCCTCCCCAGCCTCGCCCGAGTCGGTATCGGTACCTCGATCGATGTCGCGGCCGCCGCCACTCAGGTCTTCTGCCTGCACGGATTGCTCCAGTTCTTCGGCGGTGGGGCCACCGGCCATGGGCAACCTCAGATCCTACGGCCAGTCGCGGTCGCCGCGCGGCGGGATCGGGCCCCGACTCCGGCATCCGGCCGTTCCGAAAGCGGGCCGCGGTGTCGCACCCGGCGGAGGCGTCGTGCGCAGCAGGTGAGGAGGCTTCGTGCGGGTGCTTCGATGCCGCTCAGCCGGTGCCTCCCGGCGGAGAACTTCGTGAAACAGGTCGGGCGCCCGGAGTGACCGGGCGCCCGACTTGTGCCCCCAGTAGGGCTCGAACCTACGACCTGCGGATTAAAAGTCCGTAGCTCTACCAACTGAGCTATAGGGGCGCGGAGGAACAGTGTAGTGCGGTCGGGGCCGGAAGCCCCAATCGGGGGAGTTCGTGTCGGGAGGCGGGATGGATGGGGAAGTCGGCGTGGCACGCCCGGGTGCGTCGCGCGGCGCGCGAGGATGGGTAACGCGCCGTGTGGAGGGGGCGATGCAGGCGGTAAACATTTGGTACCCAGCTTTGTTCATCTTACCCGGATCTGGATATCATCCAATCATGTTGGCTGACAATCTCTTTGGATTTGCAGGGGGTGAACGTCCCGGGGCGGGGAAGACTCGTGGCATGAGTTGGCGGGCGAAGTGTGGGCGGCGGTCGGGCGCCCGGGTTGCCGGTCGGCTCGAGTGAACCTCCCTGGGCCGCTGGCTAATTCGCGCACCCATCGGACGACGCGTTTAGGTTGCCGAATATTTGCCGTAACAGAAATCGGAATCGGATGGCGCGCTTACTCCTCGGTTTGCCGCGTGTCGGAACGGGATTCCGGGTACCGTGACGCCTTGGTGAATTCCGAAAGAATCGCCGACTCGGTCGGCGCCGCGGAATTCGGATTGTCGTTGCTGTGTCCGAAGGCGCCGCGGCCGGTCCGGCCGGCCACGGTTCGACGGAACTCGATGCCGCAGGAGGAGGCACGTTCGAGACGAAGAAATGCCCGGATGCGCACCCCCTGCGGCGCACCCGGGCAGGCAAACTATACCAGCTGGTGTGTTTCAGGTTTTTCGCGAGTTTTCGTACCGAGAGTTTGAAATCGGGCGAAAACCGGGTTTGAAGTATCGATAAAAACTCATGAATTCGCGCCGAGGGTCCGTTCCTTCGGGGGTGGCTGATTGGCGGCGAGTAGGCTTCGGAGGCGTTTCGAGCATGGCACGGCAGCAAGAGCGGGCGCGCCGGACACGGGCGGCGATTATCAGGTCCGCCGCCGTTGAGTTCGGGAAGAGCGGCTATGCCGCTGCATCGCTCAACCGCATATTGGAAGGGTCGCGTGCCACCAAGGGCGCCATGTACTTCCATTTCGATTCGAAAGAAGATCTGGCGCGCGCGGTGCTGGAGACGGCGGTGGAACGCTACCGCGCCTCCGCCGAGCGCTGGCTGGCCCGAACGGACCTGAGTCCGTTGGACATCCTGCACGGGGTGGTCGACGAGATCGCGCTGCGGCTCGAGCACGACATCATCGTGCAGGCCGAGTACCGCTTGATCATCGAACCGGATTTCTACCGTGACGTGCAGGCGGGCGGCGGTCGCATCCTCGGTCGCACGACCAGGGTGCTCACCATCCGCGCGATCGACCACGGGCAGCTGCGAGCGGACGCCGATCCCGATCGGTTCACCCGCACGCTCGCGGCCGCGCTGGCCGGCCAGCGGTACATGGTGGACCTGCTCGGCGGACAGGTCGATCTGCGGGCGCGGTTCGAGGAGGCGCTGGAGGTCGTGGTCGAGGCGATGGCCACCCCGGAATGGCTGGAGAAGTTCCGCAGCGACGGCTGGCGCGCGCAAGCCCGCTTGGAGGAACTCGGTTTGAGCCTCTGACCAGCCGGTTTGGGATTCCGGTCCGGTCTGTCATAAGCTATCCCAGCTCCCAACGGACAGCCGTTGAAAGCCGGTCCGGAGAAATCCGGGACGAGCCCCCTTCGTCTAGCGGCCTAGGACGCCGCCCTTTCAAGGCGGTAGCGCGGGTTCGAATCCCGTAGGGGGTACGGTCTTCGGATCGTTGGTAGCAGAGCATGGCCCTGTGGCGCAGTTGGTTAGCGCGCCGCCCTGTCACGGCGGAGGTCGCGGGTTCGAGTCCCGTCAGGGTCGCAAAGAAGCGCCGGAGATTTCCGGCGTTTCGCGTATGGCATTCACTTCGGGTGCCTGCGGCCAGGTAGCTCAGTTGGTACGAGCGTCCGCCTGAAAAGCGGAAGGTCGCCGGTTCGATCCCGGCCCTGGCCACTCCACTCGTAGGCGGCCCATGCTCACGGAGAGCGTGGGCCGTTCTCGTTTCGTCATGTTCTGTGGGGGTGCAACCCCCACGCCCCGCCTGGCGGGCTTCGCCCCCGGACCCCCGGACTTGTGGTTGCGTCTGGTGGGTGTCGTCCGGGTGGTTCCCGGGATCGCGCCCTGGGCCGCTACGTTCACCGAGTTTCCTTGGTGGTCCATGTCGATCGGTGTCCCTTGGATGGCCTGTGCCGACGGGCCTACCTTGGTTGATTTCTGTCGATAGGTCTCCCTGGTCGACTTCTCTCGAGGGATCTCCCTTGGTTGGTGCATGTCGACCGTTCCTCGGTGGAGTCAGTTCCAACGCTCCTCGGTTGATCGAGGTCGACCGGCGGGCGGCCCCTGATTGATCCCTGCCGAGGGTGTCCGTGGGCGACGCTGTCGACCGGGTCTCGCCGACCGAGTGAGGGTTGATGCGCGATTGCCTGGGCGTGGCTGTGGGTCCGATGTGGTGAATCCCACAGCGGTGCAGAGAGGTTCACAACAGGAGCCGCGGTCGATCTGCGTGTCGCGGGTAGGCTGGCGCGGACATGTCGACCCTTCTCCTTGCGCTCGCGGGGTTCGCCTTCCTGGACTCGCTCGATCTGCTGCTGATCGGCGTCACCGCGGCCGTGGTCTACGACAGCAGGCTGAGCCGTCGCTCGCCGCTGGTGGGCGGTCTGAGCTTGCTGGCGGGCGTCTTCGCCGTCACCACCGCCTTCGGCGTCTGCACCGTACTGGGTATCGGCTTTCTGACCGATCTGATCGACTTCCGGATAACTCCGGCGGTGCGGTATTGGGGTGAGCTCGCCGCCGGCGTGGTGTTGCTCGTTCTCGCCGGCATTCGGATGACCGGAACCGCGCCCCCGCAACCGGCGACTACCTTGCGACGTCGGCCGTGGATGCTCGCCGGAATCGGCGTGGTGATCGGAATCGCACAGGCGCCGACCGCGGTCCCTTATCTCGCTGGGCTCGCGATGATCTCCGCCCGAAATCCGCTACCTACGTTGTGGCCGCTGATCATCGTCGCTTATTGCGCGCTCGCACTGCTGCCGCCGTTGGTGATACTCGGCCTCGCGATGCGGCGCACGACCGGAGCGCGGCGGATGTATCGGAACGTAGTTCGCGTTATCACCGCTTACGGGCCGAGTTCGGTGCGGATACTCTTCGCGATCTTCGGTGTGGTTCTCCTGTGGGACGCGTTCGTCCATTACCGGAGCCTTTGGTAGATCTCGGCGGTGAATGGCGTCGCCAGAAGCGCGATGGGTCCACGGAAATGCGGTTGAGGTGTGGTGTTCGGTGGGATGCTGAAGGCATGGCTGAGCGCTGGTATTACTGCTTGAAGCACAATCGGGCCGAGCAAGGGCGGCAGTGCTGGTTCCGCGACCGGATGGGGCCGTATCCGGACAAGGCGACGGCGGAACGAGCGCTCGAGATCGCGCATGCGCGCAACGAGCGAGAAGACGCCCGCGATCGGGCCTGGCGCGACGGAGACTGAGGCGGCACGGGAGCAGCCTTCCCCCGGACGGTGAAGTTGATCTTGAGCCGCAGGTCGCGGGCTCGGACGCCGTCGCGCGGGGCGCGGCCGCTCAGCTCGCGATCAGGAGTATCGAGTACGGTTCTCCAGAACTCGACGATTGCTCGGAGGTCCTGGCGTGGGCTGCGAGCGGAAACCAGGATCAGCAGGGAGGGCGACCCTTGAGGGTTACCGTTGTTGTGCCGACCTACAACGAGCGGGAGAACTTGCCGGTTGCGGTGGAGCGGCTGACCGCGCTGCCGGTGCCCGACTTGCACGTACTCGTGGTCGACGACAGCTCGCCGGACGGCACCGGCGAGGTGGCCGACAAGCTCGCCGCCGAACTGCCGAACGTGGTGGGTGTGCTGCACCGGACCGAGAAGGACGGTCTCGGCCGGGCGTACGTCGCGGGTATCACCCGGGCGCTGGATGAGGGCGCCGACGTGGTGATCCAGATGGACGCCGACCTGTCGCACCCGGCCGAAGTCATCCCGGCCATGCTGGAGAAGCTGTCGACTACCGAGGCGGGCGTGGTGCTCGGTTCCCGCTACGTCCCGGGCGGCTCGACGGCCGCCGAATGGAAGTGGTACCGCAAGGCGCTGTCGGCCTGGGCAAACTTCTACGTGAACCTGATCCTGCGTTTGGGCGTCAAGGACGCCACCGCGGGCTTCAAGGCATGGAAGGCCGACACGCTGCGCGCCATCGAGGTGGCCTCGATCCGCAGCAACGGCTACTCCTTCCAGGTCGAGATGAACTACCGCACCATCAAGAAGGGGTTCGTGATCGCCGAGGTTCCGATCCGGTTCGAGGAGCGGACGCTCGGCGCGTCCAAAATGAGCCTCAAGGTGCAGCTCGAGTCGGCGCTGATGCCGTGGAAGCTGCTGTTCGGCCGCGCGGTCTGAGCCACGCCAACAGGTCCGCTTCCGCGGGGAAGCGGGACCCGCTGTTGTATCCGGTCAGCGGCCGAGCCGGTTGCGCATCGCCTCGAGGCCGACGACGAGCGCCGGAGCCAGCACCACGTGCATGGCCGACAGGGCGAGGGTGCTGACGAGGTCGAAATCCGCCGCGAGGGTCAGGCCGATGGTCGCCACCGCCAGCGCCGCGCCGACCACCTGAGCCACCCGCAGCACGCCCACCCACAGGTAGGACAGCAACGCGGCCGCGATCATGCCGATCATCAGTGGCACGGCGGAGGAGACGACTACCACGCTCGCCGTGACCTCGGAAGTCTCACCGGCATCGGTCGTCTCGAACGAGCCGCCGGCTGCCAAGCCGAGCATCCATACGATCAGGTTGACCGCCACCGTGACGGCGACGCTACCGAGGATCGCGACCGGCCGGTTGACGGCGGGAATGCGGAGGGCGGGTGCTGTGGTGGTCGACATGATGGTCTCCTCGTCTGAAGTATTCACTCCGGTGGAGACCATGATGAAACCTCAATAATTATTGAGGTCAATACCGCTGTCGGGCGCGGGCGCAAACCGGCCGATCAGCGGGGCCAATCCAAGAGCGTGTCGATGAACAACTGGCGCACCTGCGCCACGTTGTGGTCCATATCGCCGGGATCCCACGCGCTGACGTCGATCGGGTCCAGGATCGCCACGTCCACCGTTCCGGGGCGGGCGACCATCGCGTTGCGCCAGCAGACCTCGCCCGCGTTCCGGATGACGACCGGGATCACCGGCACTCCGGCCTGCATCGCGATGTGAAACGCGCCTTTCTTGAACGGGCCGACCTCGGGGGTGTAGGAGCGAGTTCCCTCCGGGGACACCGCGACCGACAAGCCGCCGCGTAAAGTCTCCACCACCGGTCGCAACGCCGCCTTGGCCAGCTCGGTATTCCTGCGATCGATGAACGTCGCGCCGACGAAGCGCATGAGCGGCCCGAAGACGGGATTCTTGGTCAGCTCTTTCTTGCCGATGGCGGTCACGCCGCCGCCCAGTACGGCGGGCACGATGATGATGTCGAACTGACTCTGATGGTTGAACAAGAAGACCGCCGGGCGAGGCGATCGCGCGTTTCGCGCGCCGGTGACCCGTAGATGCACTCCCGCGATGCGCAGCGTATTGCGCGCCGCGTGCGCCATCAGCGCGTCGGCCATCAGCTGCCGGTCCTTCGTCGGCGCTTTCGACGCGACTCCGTACAGCGCTCCGCCGAGCAGTCCGGCGAAGCCCGCGGTGGTGCGTGCGTAGTCGCTCGCGCGCGGCGGGCGGCGCGGCCGGAACGTCACCCTGGCCCAGTGCTCCCGGTCGGCCATCTCGGCCAGCGCGTCGTCGGGATTCACCGTCACCGGATGACCTACCAGCGACAGCGTGGGCTGGTCGGCGATCGCGCCCGCGTAGGCGTAGCTGTCTTCGAGATCCACCTCGTGCGCGGCGGCGAACTCGGCGACCGCGTCGGCCTTGCCGTTGCGCCACAGCGTCTTCCCATCGGGATAGCCGGTGAGCACGCCGTCGCGGGTCGCCATGGGCGTGTACAGAACGTGTTCGATGCCCAGCTGCGCCGCGGCGGGCGTCACCTGGAAGCCGGTCAGCGAACTGACCAGCACGACGGTGTGCCCGGCCGCTTGGTGGGTCCTGATCAGCTGCCACGCTTCGGGATACAGGTGCCCGTAGAGAGTGCGCTTGAACAGGCGCCTGCCCAGGTCGTCCAGTTCCTGCTCGAAGCGTCCGGCCAGCGTCTCGG
The DNA here is from genome assembly GCF_009829295.1 of Nocardia sp. CY15. Classification (NCBI taxonomy): domain Bacteria; kingdom Bacillati; phylum Actinomycetota; class Actinomycetes; order Mycobacteriales; family Nocardiaceae; genus Nocardia; species Nocardia sp. CY15. The sequence continues at coordinate 190,284 of NZ_VUOT01000011.1, read as the reverse complement.
AGAGCTCGCGCAAGAACTGGCTGTATTCGCCGTCGGTCATGTGGTTTCGGATGCCGCCGAGCAGCACGTCGGCGGGTTTGCGGCGGCGCAGCCCGTGCCGGGGGCCGGGGCCGTCGACGACCGTGCCGCCGAAATCGAAGAACGCGGCGACCGCGCGGCCCTGCGGCCCGGAGCGGATGGCGGTGATCGCGGCGTCGAGGTCAGCGCGCGCGTCGGTCATCGAGCCTCCTCCAGGGCCGCGCTATTTCCGCGTCGATCGTTCACCGCGCCTCCAGGTTGGACGGGTCCAGGGCGGCGGCCTGCGCGATGCGGGCGCCGATGGCGCGCAGGCGCTCGGCGAACTCGATTCTGCGCCGTGCCAATTCCGTGCGAAGCCGGGTCGATTCCGCGCCGGGGGTGGCGGGTTCGTCGTCGGGCACGGTTTCCAGCAGGCCGTAGTTGTCGGCCAGCTTCAGCGCGCTGGTGAACAACTCGGTGGAGACCGATTCCGGGCTGTGTAACCGTTGCTGCAGCATCATCTGCTTGCCGACGGCCACGCACTCGGTGATCAACTCCTTGCGGTCGATCTGCTCGCCCACATCCCGGCCGGCCAGCCGTTCGGCCACCACCAACTGCGCGTCGACGAACGAGCGCAGCACGCGGTGGGCCATCGTGAAGCCGGAAGCGGTGAGCTTCGCCAGGATGTCCGAGCCGAGGGTGTCGCGGCGGGAGTGGCTGTACCATTCCGGATCCACCAGCAGCATCTCCGCGACCATCTGGTCGGCGAACTCACCGCGCTCGGGGAAGAAGAACTCGAACTTCAGCAGGTCGCGCAGCCGGAACGCCTCGTCCCAACCGCTCTGTAGGGCGTCGGTGTCGCCGGCGTCGACCGCGGCGAGGATGGACAGCTCGAGGATGGCTCGGTTGACGAACCAGTGCACAGCGCTGTTGCGGTAGAAAGCGGCCTCCAGATGCGCGCCGGACTCGATGGAGTACACCGGCTCGATCCCGCCGCGATATACCGTGACCACCTTCGTCAGCGAAAGCTGTTCCAGCACCACGGCCAGGCCCTGCTCGTCGCGTAGCGCGTCGAGTTCACCGCGCGGCAGCTCGCGCTTGTCGATGTAGCCGAGCACCGGGGCGAGCACCGTGCGCACCTCACCGAGGGTGAGTGCGCGTCCGTCCACACCCAGCAGCGCCAGGGTGACCAACGCGTTGACCGTGATCGGAGTAACCGCGTTGATCCCGACCGCGACTTCGAACGCCAGCCGCTGCACGGCCTTCCGCTCCAATTCGGCGACTTCCGGCGGGTCGCTGTCGACGACTCCGGCTTCGGTGCGTGGCGGCGGGATCGGCTCCATGTGATGCAGCGGGATGGTCAGCGGGGGGGAGGTCATCGGATCGCCGTGCGCGGCGAGCCGGTCGCGCGCCGACAGCGGCTCGCCGAAGCGGACGTACACGTGCCCGGCGGAATGCTGCTGACTCCGGATGTAGCGCGCCAGCCAGGTCAGCCCCTCGGGCTTCTTCTTGCCGCCGACCTGCTCGGTGGCGATGGCTCCGAGCTCGTTGAGCCGCTCGTAGGTGATGGAGACCGGAACCAGCATGACGTCATCGATACGGTTCGAACGCACCGCCGCGGCGAGGTAGTTCAGCAAGCCGTAGCGTGGCGGGCGCAGCTTTCCGGTGCGGGTGCGGCCGCCTTCGAAGTACCACTCCAGGTTGAAGCGCTTGGCCAGCAGATAGGCGAAGTACTCTTCGACGACGGCCTTGTAGACCTCGTCGTCGCCGAAACTGCGCCGGATGAACACCGTTCCGGTGCGTCGGGCGATCGGGCCCATCGGCCAGAAGCCGAGGTTCGCGCCGCCGATCACGTGGTTCGGCGGGAAGTCGTTGCGGGCCAGCACGTCTCCCAGTACGAACGCGTCGACGTAGGAGCGGTGCGAGGGCAGGAACACCAGCGGATAGCGGCGGTTGAGGTCGCGCAACCCGGTCAGGCCGGACTCGTCGGGGTCCACCTTCCAGGTCGAGGCGTGCACCGGCCGCATGGCTTGGGTGAACAGGTCGGAGACCAGCCTGCTCTGGGCGGCGACCAGTTCGTTGAGCGCCTTCTCCGCGCGGCGGTACACCTCGTGCGGGCTCGCCCCGATCTGATCGGCGATCAGCTCCAGCCTGCGCGAGAAGTCGGGGGAGTCGAGGATTTCCTCCGCGACCAGCCTGGGCACCTTGTACCGGTCACCGATGACGGTGCGTTCGGCGCGTTCGAGCGCCACCACCGCCGCGCGCACGACGGCGCGGGCGAACGGCTCGGCGTTGCCCTTCTCGAACAGCGCGGAAGCCTCCGGGTGGTTCACGCGCAGTTCGCTGAGCCGGGCGGGCGCGCCGGTCAGCACGACATACCGGTCCGGTGACTTCGACAGCAGCCTGCGCTGCGCCAGCCGGTTGGGCTTGCGCGGGTTGGTGAGCAGGACGAGATCGGCGAAGGTGACCCGGCGGACGCCGTCGCGCTCCGGCGGCAGCCACAGCACGCGGATCGGCACCACGAGCGGATCGTCGCGCCTGCCGACCAGCCGGGTGGCGACGGCGCCCGCGTCCAGGTCCAATTGGGTGACCGGCGCGTCGGTGCCGAACTCCGCGCCGATCCCGCCATCGGCAAGCCACTTGCCGACGAGTTCGCGCTCCACCCCCGAGGCGGCGTCGATCAGGGCCACCACCGATTGCGGTGCGGTCCCGGGCCGGGCTGTCGCGGGTGAATCGCCGCGGTGATCGATCATCGATGTTCTTCCCTCCGCAGGTGACGCTCTCCACTATTCAATCCCGGCGGGTCTACTCCGCGCAGGCAGTCGGCACGGTGAGTTCGGACCAGGCGGCAGGGATGTCGTGCGTGCGCGGCCGGTCGAGCGTTCCCGCGGCGAAGCGCGATCGGTCGCGGGGGACGGGTCCGCGATGGCGCGCGGGCCGCGTAGCAGCACAGATCGCGTTGCGCGTCGTTCGATTACGCGCCGACCGTCCGCTCGAATTGATCGCTCCTGGTTCGCGGTGTGTTCGCGAGCACACCCGCGCGACGAAGCAGGTAATGCTAACCTTACCTCCATAAGTTAGGCCAGGGTAACCTTTGGAGGATCGTTGTCGACCACGGAACGCCTGCGGGTTGAGTATGTGACCGATCCGGCGGCAGCGATGTCCCGGCTGGCGGGGGCGGATCGGTTCGGCGAGTACGTGATGTACGAGCGTCCGGAGGAATGGGTGTTCGCCGCCGATCCGATCGGCAGTGTCGAACTGGATGTGCGGGAACTGCGCGTCACCTGGGAAGGCCGGACGACGACCAGTGCCTGGCAAGGCAATCCGGCGGGGGTGCTCGACCGTGCGCTCGCCGCGCTGCCCCTCGAGGGCCGAAACGCATACGGATGGATCGGATTCGAGTTCTGCGCGTGGACCCTCGACGCCACCGAGCACTTGGACTCGCGCACCACGGTGGCGCATCTGATGATCCCCCGTATCGAGGTCCGGGTCGGTGAATTCGGCGTCCGGATATCGGGCGCGACGCCGGCGGAGACCGGAGACATCCACGACCTGATCGCGCAGTCGCAGGACACCGAACTGCCGCGGGCGCATCCGGCCGATATCCGCATCGATCCCACCGGGTACCGGGACCGGGTTGCCGAGGCGGTCGGCGAGATCCAGGCCGGGCGGTACCAAAAGGTCATCCTGTCCAGGAAGGTCGATCTGCCGTTCGCGGTCGACGTTCCGGCCACCTATCGGCTCGGGCGCGCCCACAACACGCCGGCGCGGTCGTTCCTGCTGCGGCTCGGCGATTTGGAGGCGGCCGGCTTCAGCCCCGAACTGGTCGCCTCCGTGGACGAGCAGCGGGTGGTGACCACCGAGCCGCTGGCGGGTACCCGAGCCTTCGGTCGCGGCGCCACCGCCGACCTCGCCGCCAGAGCCGACCTGGTCACCGATCCGAAAGAGATCGTCGAGCACGCGATTTCGGTCCAGACCTCGTTCGCGGAGATCGCGGCCGTCGCCGATCCCGGCACACCCGCGGTCTCGGACTTCATGGCCGTGCGCGAGCGCGGCAGTGTGCAGCATCTGGCCTCCACGGTGCGCGGCAGGCTGGCCGCGGGCCGGTCCAGCTGGGACGCGTTGGAGGTGCTGTTCCCGTCGGTGACCGCTTCGGGAATCCCGAAGCGTGCGGGAGTCGACTCGGTGTTCCGGCTCGATCACGACCCTCGCGGTTTGTATTCCGGTGCGGTGGTGACCGTTTCACCGACCGGCGCGCTGGAGGCGACCCTCGTGTTGCGCGCGGTGTATCAGAACACCGAAGGTGCGTGGCTGCGCGCGGGCGCGGGCATCGTCGGGCAGTCGCGGCCCGAGCGCGAGTTCGAGGAGACCTGCGAAAAACTGGGCAGCATCGCGCCCTACGTGGTGAAGGCATAGCCTTCGGCGCCACTACTGCTCGGCGCGCAATGCTTTCTTGTCGATCTTGCCGACCGCGGTGACCGGCAGCTTGTCACTGCGGCGCAGGACGTCCGGCAGCTTGTAGGTGGCAAGGCCGCGGTCGGCGAGGAAGGTCTTGATCTGTGCCAGCGTCGGCATCTCGCCGTCGACGACCAGTACGGCGCAGACCTTTTCGCCCAATGCCGGGTCGGGCAGCCCGATGGCGGCGGCATGCCGGACGGCGGGATGGGCGAGCAGATGTTCCTCGAGCTCGTCACAGGAGATGTTCTCGCCGCCGCGGTTGATCACGTCCTTGATTCGGCCGGACACCACGAGATGCCCGCTGGGCAGGCGGCGGACCAGGTCGCCGCTGCGGTAGAAACCGTCGGGGGTGAACGCGCGGGCGTTGTGCTCGGGTGCGCGGTAGTAGCCGCGAATCGTGTACGGCCCCCTGGTCAGCAGTTCGCCCTCCGCGCCGGGCGGCACATCGTTGCCGTCACCGTCCACCACGCGGACCTCGTCGGCGGGTGAGAGCGGACGGCCTTGGGTGGTGTGCAGCAGTTCGGCCGGATCGTCGAGCCGGGTGTAGTTGAGCAGGCCCTCGGCCATGCCGAACACCTGTTGCAGGGTCGCGCCCAGCGCCGGGGTCACTTCCTTCGCGTTGACCTCGGCCAGTCGCGCGCCGCCCACTTGCAGCAGACGCAACGAGCTCAGGTCGGCCGTCTCCCATTCGGTGGCGGCGCACCAGAGCTGGGCCAGCGGCGGCACCACCGCGGTGACCGTGACACGGTGCCGCTCGATCGCGGCGAACGCGCTCTCGGGGCTGGGGTCGCCGACGAAGGCGACCGCCGCCCCGACTCCGATGGTGCCGAGGATCCCGGGGCAGGCCAGTGGGAAGTTGTGTGCGGCGGGCAGCGTCGCGAGATATACGTCCTGTTCGGTCAGTTCGCACACCTCGGCGCTGGCGGTGGCGTTGTAGACGTAGTCGTCGTGAGTGCGCGCGATCAGCTTCGGCAGGCCGGTGGTGCCGCCGGAGACCAGCATGAGGGCGATGTCGCCCGGATCGCTCTCGGGTAGCTCGCCGCCGTCGCACGGGATCGAGGTCAGGGCGGTGAACGGGCCGGGGTCCCCGAGCACCAGGACGTGGCGCAGCGAGGGCACCGCCGCCCGCACGGTCGTGGCCAGTTCGCGGTAGTCGAAGTCGCCCACCCGGTCGGCGACGATGTACCCGACCGCGTCGGAAAGCCGGGCGAGGTGCTCGATTTCGGCCCGTCGATGCGCGGGCAGACTCAGCACGGGGATGATCCCGGCGCGCAGCAGGCCGAACAGCACGGTCAGGAACTCGGGCACATTCGGGAGCTGGACCACCACGCGATCGCCGGGAGCGATGCCGAGCGAGAGCAAGCCGTGGGCCATCCGGTCCGCGGCGGCGTCGATGTCGGCGTAGCTGCGCGCGCCCTCCGCATCGAGCAGCGCGGGACGCTGTGGATACCGGCGTGCGGTGGCGCGCAGCATGTCCCCGAGCGGGCGTCCCGCCCAGTACCCCGCGGCTCGATACTCCGCGGCTGTGTGCGCCGGAAAGGGGACGTAGCCGTCGCGGTGCGCGGACTCGGTCGGTGTGGTAGTCACGGTCTGCCTCACAAGAATCAAGCCAAGATGTGCCTTATATAGGTTAGGCAACCCTACTTCACGCCGTCGCGCGTGTCCGGATCTGCCGCTCGCGGCTACCGCGCACTAGACTTTTCGCTATGACCAGGTGGGATACCTCGAACATTCCCGACCAGAGCGGCAAGAAGTTCATCGTGACCGGCGCCAACAGTGGCTTGGGGGCCGAGACGGTGCGCGCGCTGGCCGCGGCGGGGGGCGAGGTGGTGCTCGCTTGCCGGAACGTGGCCAAGGGGGAGCGCGTGGCCGCCGATCTCGGAGACCGGGCTGTCGTGCGCGAACTGGATCTGGCCGATCTCGCGTCGGTCCGGGCGTTCGCCGAGAGTGTCGACGGGGCCGACGTGCTGATCAACAACGCGGGCGTGATGGCTCTGCCCGAGGGCCGCACCGCCGACGGATTCGAAAAGCAGATCGGCACAAATCATCTCGGTCACTTCGCGCTCACCGGCCTGCTGCTGGACAAGATTTCCGAACGGTTCGTCACCGTCTCCAGCGCCGCGCACCAGATGGGCCGGATCGATCTCGACGATCTCAACTGGGAGCGGCGCAAGTACCAGCGGTGGGCTGCCTACGGGCAGGCCAAGCTGGCCAACCTGATGTTCGCGCGCGAGCTGCAGCGCAGGTTGACCGCTGCGGGCTCCTCGAAGCTCTCGGTCGCCGCGCACCCCGGCTACGCGGCCACCGAATTGCAGTCGCACACCGAGTCGATCCAGGATCGGCTGATGTGGCTCGGCAACCGGCTGTTCGCGCAGGGCGCTGCGATGGGCGCGCTGCCGACGCTGTACGCCGCGACCACCGACGTCCGGCCCGGCGGTTACTACGGGCCGACCGGGCTCGGCGGCACGCGCGGTTTCCCCGGGCCGTCCGGCTCGTCGAAGGCGTCCAAGGACGAGAAGGTCGCCGCCGAACTCTGGGAGCTGTCGGAGAAGCTGACCGGCGTCACCTACGACTTCACGAAATAGCCGCCGCTTCAGGCGCTGTGATCCACATCGCACCCGCCGTTGTCACACTCCGGCGCACCGCGTCGTCCTCTTGACGAACCCAAAGCAACGACAAGGGACGGACATCATGGAACAGCGCTTCGAACTCTTCACCAACCCGGTCGGCGGCAGCTTCGTCAAGCGGCTCACCATGGCCTCCAAGGTGATCAACGACTCGACCCTGCCCGCCGCCACCTATGAGTTGGTCAAGATTCGCGCCAGCCAGATCAACGGTTGCGGCTACTGCACCGACATGCACACCAAGGACGCCGCGCACGCGGGAGAGACTTCCGCGCGGCTCAACCTGATCGCCGCCTGGCACGAGGCCACCGTGTTCACCGAGGCCGAGCGCGCCGCACTCGCGCTCACCGAGGAGGCCACCCGGATCGGCGACGGACGCGCGGTCAGCGACGCGGTATGGGCGGACGTGCGCAAGCACTACGACGACGACCAGATCGCCGCCCTCATCGCCGCCATCGCGATGATCAACGCTTGGAACCGGATGAACGTCATCGCCCGGACTCCGGCCGGAGATTACGTGCCCGGCCAGTGGGGCTGAGATGTGGCACGCGGCACTGCTCGTTCACCGATCGGTTGCGGGCTGGTACTGTGCCTGACGTGCAGCGCGTGTATTTCTGGTTTAGCAAGCCGGCCCTGGGTGGGCTGGTCTGCGGCAACCACGTGCGCTGACGAACTTCCACCCCGAGCCGGACGTTGGACCGGCTCGGCGGAATTCTCGTCCGTGGGTCGGTCCCGAGAAAAGGAACCCACGACATGACAACCGCAGCCGACGTCGACGCGCGGCATTCCGATCTGGATGATCAACGCACCCTGAACATCAGTCCGCTACGTTCGCCGGCGGAGGTGCGTCGCGTGCACCCGATCACCGATGCCCTCGCCGACACCGTCCGTGCGGGCCGCAAAGCCACCGTCGACGTGCTGAACGGGTCTGACGATCGCCTGATGGTGATCGTCGGCCCGTGCTCGGTGCACGACCCCGCCGCCGCGCTGGACTACGCGCGCCGTCTCGCGGCGAAGGCCGCCGAACTCGACGACCGGCTGCATGTGGTGATGCGGGTCTACTTCGAGAAGCCGCGCACCAGCCTGGGCTGGAAGGGCCTGATCAACGACCCACATCTGGACGGCTCGTTCGACGTCAACACCGGTTTGGGATTCGGCCGCAAGCTGCTGGTGGACATCACCGCCCTCGGTCTTCCGGTGGCCTGTGAGTTCCTCGACCCGATCACTCCGCAGTACATCGCAGACCTGGTGTCCTACGGCGCGATCGGCGCGCGCACCGCGGCCAGCCAGGTGCACCGCCAGCTCAGCAGCGCGCTGTCGATGCCTGTCGGGATCAAGAACGGCACCGACGGCGACGTCCAGGTGGCGGTGGACGGTGTGCGCGCCGCGGCGGCCAGTCATGTGTTCCCCGGCACGGATCTCGACGGCCGCTCCGCGCTCATCCGCACCACGGGCAACCCCGACTGCCATGTGATCCTGCGCGGCGGCAGCAACGGCACGAACTACGACGCGGCCTCGGTCGCCGAGACGTGCCTGCGGCTGGAGAAGGCTTTGCTGCCTCGGCGCGTCGTCGTGGACGCCAGCCACGGCAACAGCAACAAGGACCACAACAAGCAGGTCGACGTGGTCGCCGAAATCGCCAGGCGATCGGCGGCGGGTGAGTCCGGCGTCGTCGGCGTCATGCTGGAGAGCTTCTTGGTGGCGGGTCGCCAGGACCTCACCCTGGGCCACGCCGACGAGCTCACCTACGGGCAGTCCATCACGGACGCTTGCCTGGACTGGGAAACCACTGCCGCCCAGCTGGACCGCTTGGCCGACGCGGTGGGGCAGCGGCGCGAGCGCTGAATCCGTCCGGTGGGCCAGGCGCACCTTTCCGAGGACCCGCCCTCCGCGGGCGGTGCACGGTCGGGCTCGTGTCCGGGCAGACGAAGCGGAATTCCTCGTCTGCCCGGACACCAGCCACCACTGCTCGAGAACGTTCGGCGCGAAGACGCCGGTGAGCCATGCCAACCGAATCGAAGCGGTCTCTCCGCACTGTCGGCGGGGCGGTCGGCTCGCGCGGACCAGCAACAGGATGTCCGGCAGCGCGCGGGTTGGATCAAGTGCAGATCAGGCCGGACAGATCGCCGGACGAGATGGTCCGGACGCTGAAGCCTGCTCCGGTCAAGTGTTCGGTGAGCCGGGCGAGCGGCGGTCGCGGGCCGGTCGGATTCGCGGTGTCGGGTGCGCCGTAGCCGTAGAACAGGCACAGTGTGCCGCCGGGCGCCAGCAGCCGCCGGATCAGGGTCAGCTCCGCGGTGGGACGTTTGGTCCAGAACAGGTTGACGTTCACCGCCAGGACGCTGTCGAAATCACCTGCGCCGAGCCCGGTCTCGCGCAGTAGCAAGCCCTCGTCCAAATCCGTGAGATCGGCGTGCACCAGCCGGACACGGCCCGACTCCAGTTGCGCGGCATACCGGACACGGGCGCGACGGATCGCCGTGGCGGAGCGCTCCACCCCGACGATCGTCCCGTCGACCGCCTGCTCGGCGAGGTAGGCGAAAGAATCGCTGGAACCGGGACCGATCTCCAGAACGCGGTCGGCCTGCCGCACGGCCATGGTCCGTACGATCCAGGCGAATCGCGAATCGGCTGTCATCCGCGCCGCCTACGACGTGGCATCCGAGCTGACGGACGCCTGGGTGATCGGCGTCCGGTCACCGACGATCTCGGCGGGCCAGTCGTTCGCCGGGCCGGGTGGGTCGGTGCGCAGCCGGGCGCCGAGCCAATGGTCGCGGCGCCGTCCGCGCTGGATGCTGCCCAGCCTGGACATGCCCTCGTACCGGAATCCGGCGCGCCGCGCGACCGCGGCCGACGCGTAGTTGCCCACGAACGCGCGCCAGGCGATCCGCTCCAGGGACAGGCCGTCGGCGCGGAATCCGAACTCGCACACCAGCTCGATCGCCTGGGTCATCAGGCCGCGCGACCGCTGCGCCGGAGCGAGCCAGAAACCGATCTCGGCCGCGCTCTGGTCGATTTCGCCGAGACCGATCATGCCGACGACCGGTCCGTCGGCGCTCAGTCGCACCGCCCACGTCGGGCTGCGCGCCGCCCAACCCGGGACGACCATCTCCTGGACGAAGGTCACCGCGCTGTCGCGAACGTACGGCGCGGGGATGGTCACCCACTCCGCGATGGCCGGATCCTGGCAGCACTTGGTGATGGTGTCGATATCGTCCGTCGTCGGGGCCGACAGCCAGATCGTTCCGTTCGACAGCACATGGTGATCCATCGGGTCATGCTGCCACGGAAAGGTCCGGCGAATCATCCGGTTTCCCCGGCCGCCGATGCCGCAGGGGGCGGTTCGGGAAGCGAACCGTAGACTTCCCCTCGATGGTTGCCGCGCTGCTTTCCGACCTGTTCGAGTCTCATCGGGCGCATCTGCTCTCGGTCGCCTATCGGCTGACGGGCAGCGTCGGCGATGCCGAGGACGCGGTCCAGGAGAGCTGGTTGCGTTTGGCCGGTGCGCACCAGTCCGAGATCGACGACCTGCGGGCTTGGCTGACCACCGTGGTGAGCCGCATCTGTCTGGACCGGCTGCGTAGTGCGGCGGCGCGGCGGGAAAGGTACGTGGGCCAGTGGCTGCCGGAACCCGTGGTCACCGCGCGCACGCCGTCGAGCGCGCCCGACCCGCTGGAAGCCGTGGTGCGCAAGCAGGAGTTCCGGTTCGCAGCGCTGATCGTGCTGGACACCCTGACGCCGCCGCAGCGCGTGGCCTTCGTGCTGCACGACGGGTTGTCGGTGCCGTTCGACGAGATCGCCGACATCCTCGGGATCTCGGCCGACGCCGCGCGCCAGCTGGCGGTGCGTGCCCGCAAGGCGGTGACGCAGACGCCGCGGCCGGTGCCCGATGCCGAGCACGAGGTGGCCGTGCAGCGTTTTCTGACCGCGCTGAGCTCCGGTGACGTGACCGCCGTCGCCGCGGCGCTGCATCCGGACGCGGTCATGATCGGCGATGCCAACGGCACCACCGCCACCGCGATCAACGTTCTGCACGGTGCGGATCGCATCGCCCGCTTCTACCTGGGCCTGGTGCGCAAGTACGGGCTGGAGAAGGCGCCGGTCTACGAATTCGTGTCGGTCAACGGACAGCTGGGTCTACAGGTCGCGGCGCGTCCGGCAGCGGAGGGCCGGGCCGGTTATCCCGCGCGGGTCGTCGGCTTCACCGTGCGTGACGGTCTGGTCTGGGGTACCTACGATCTGGCGAACCCGGCCAAGCTGGGCGGCGTCCGGCTGGACTGAGGCCGGATACATAGCTGTCCGCTATCGCGAGGCTGCCGATTTCCCCGGCTGGGCTAGTCTCCGGTTATGCTCCCGCGACACCAGACCGTTGCCCGCCTGCGCCCCTTCGCCTCCACGATCTTCGCCGAGATGACCGAACTCGCGGTCCGGTACGACGCGGTCAACCTGGGGCAGGGGTTTCCCGACACCGACGGTCCCGTGAGCATGCTCGAAGTGGCGCGCCGCGCGATCGCCGACGGTCTCAACCAGTACCCGCCGGGGCGCGGGATGCCGGTGTTGCGGCAGGCGGTCGCCGCCGACCGGGCCCGGCGCTACGGGACCGACTACGACCCGGAATCGCAGGTGCTGGTGACGGTGGGCGCGACCGAGGCGATCAGCGCCGCGGTGCTCGGTCTGGTGGAGCCCGGCCAGGAGGTCGTGCTGATCGAGCCGTACTACGACTCGTATGCCGCGGCCGTGGCTCTGGCCGGCGCCCGGCGGCGCACTGCCCGGCTGGTGGCCGAGGGGGATCGGTTCGTCCTCGACCTGGACAGCCTGCGCGCCGCGATCACCCCGCAGACCCGGATGCTCATCGTCAACTCGCCGCACAATCCGACCGGCACGGTGCTGGACCGCTCGGATCTGCGGGCGATCGCCGAAATCGCCTGCGAACACGACATCCTGGTGCTCACCGACGAGGTCTACGAGCACCTGGTGTACGACGGCGCGGAGCATGTCAGCCTGGCGACCTTGCCCGGAATGGCCGAGCGGACGATCGTGGTGTCCAGCGCCGCGAAAACTTTCAGCGTCACCGGATGGAAGACGGGGTGGGCTTGCGGGCCCGCCGGCCTGATCGACGGCGTGCTGGCGGCCAAGCAGTTCCTGACGTTCGTCGCGGGTGGACCGTTCCAGCCTGCGGTCGCGCACGCGATCAACCACGAGCTGGGCTGGGTCGCGCAGTTGCGGGACGCGTTGTCCGACAAACGCCGTCGTCTCTCGGCGGCGCTGGCCGACACCGGGCTGCGGGTGTATCCGAGTGCGGGCGGCTACTTCGTCGTCGCCGATATCACCCCGCTCGGCGCCGCCGACGGTCTGGGGTTCTGCCGCGAACTGCCGAAGCGTCTCGGTGTGGCCGCGGTGCCGGTCAGCGTGTTCGCCGACGACACCGCCGCGTGGAACCACCTGGTGCGGTTCACATTCTGCAAGCGTGACGAGACCCTGGACGAGGGAGTGCGCCGACTGCGCCGGGACTGATCACGGAAACCTTGCCGTGGATTGTCAGGTTTCGCTGGCAAGGTGCTCGGCATGGGAACCCAGTACTACACGGCAACCAGCCTCGACGGATATCTGGCCGACTCGGAGAACTCGCTGACCTGGCTGTTCGAGGTGGACGGCGCGGACGAGGCACAGACGAGCATCGCGGGCTTCCTCGCGCAGGTCGGCGCTATGTGCATGGGCGCGACCACCTACGAGTGGATAAGGACCAACGAACCACCGGAGACTTGGCGCGAGTACTACGGCGACCTCCCGTGCTGGGTGTTCACCCATCGGGTTCTTCCGGCGATACCCGGTGCGAACCTCCGGTTCGTCTCCGGAACGGTCGAGTCGGTACACCGGGAGATGGCCGAGGCGGCCGGTGAGCGCAACATCTGGATCATGGGTGGCGGTGACCTGGTCGGGCAGTTCGCCGACGCGGGACTGCTCGACGACATCGTGGTCAGCGTGGCTCCGGTGACGCTGGGCGCGGGTGCGCCGTTGCTGCCGCGGCGCATTCTGTCCGACCGGTTGCGACTCGTCGGCGTCGAGCAGGCCGGTCAATTCGCCGAACTGCACTACCGCCTGACCGAACCATCCGAACCGTCCGAACCGCGCTGAGCCGAGCGCTTGCCGCACCGCCCTCGCGTCGGCTCAGGCCGGTGCGGGGCGGGCGCGGTCGGTGGCGAGCAGGGCGGCGATCGCGCCGAGCACCGTGCCGGTGACGTATCGCTGGGTGCGCAGCCAGAGCGGTCGGTCGGTGAGGAACGTCGCCAGACCGCCCGCAGCGAGGACGATCAAACCGTTCACGGTGAGCGCCACCGCGATCTGCACCACACCCAAGCACAGACTCTGCAACCACACTGTGCCGTGCCCCGGCGTGACGAACTGCGGGATCAGCGCCACGTACATGATCGCGATCTTCGGATTCAGCAGATTGGTGACCAGCCCCATCGTGAACAGCCGTCGCGCGGGGTCCGCGGACAGCGCCGAAGGAGTGAACACCGAGACGCCCCCAGGCCGCACCGCTTGCCAGGCCAGCCACCCCAGATAGGCTGCCCCCGCCAGCTTCACCGCCAGATACAGCCCCGGGACCACCGCGAACACCGCGGTGATCCCCGCTGTCGCCGCCGCCAGATACACCCCGAACCCCGCCGCCACCCCGGCCAACGACACCAACCCGGCCCGCCGCCCCTGCGACACCGTCCGCGACACGAGATACATCATGTTCGGCCCCGGCGTGAGCACCATCCCCAACGCCGCCACGGCAACTCCGGCCACCGCCGCCATCTCGATCATGCCCCCGATCCTCACCCGCCCCACCGCCCCCTGTCGCGGTCCAGTCGACGGTTGCTGGTCGTCGTACCGGAGAAGGCTTCGCACCCTCGCTGGGCCTCGGCGGTGGCCGCCTCGGGGAAGACGCCGCCTCGGGGAAGACATCGCACCGTTGCGGCGTTACACCCGGTCGCTGCCACCCGCGCCCGGCGGGAAAGGCCGGTAACCTGCGAGGTTGTCGGAGGGGTCGGGGAGAATGGCGGGGAATCTATCGGAGGAGGGACTGTGAACGACGGTCCGCTGATCGTGCAGAGTGACAAGACGCTGCTGTTGGAGGTCGACCACGAGGCGGCCGACGCGGCGCGGCAGGCGATCGCGCCGTTCGCCGAGCTGGAGCGGGCGCCGGAGCACGTCCACACGTATCGGGTGACGCCGCTGGCGCTGTGGAACGCGCGGGCGGCCGGGCACGATGCCGAGCAGGTCGTGGACGCGCTGGTCAGCTTCTCCCGCTACGCGGTGCCGCAGCCGTTGCTGGTCGACGTGGTGGACACCATGGCCCGCTACGGCAGATTGCAGCTTGTCAAGCACCCCGCGCACGGGTTGACGCTGGTCAGTCTGGATCGCGCGGTGCTGGAGGAGGTGCTCCGGCACAAGAAGATCGCCCCCATGCTCGGCGCGCGCATCGATGACGACACGGTGGTGGTGCACCCGTCCGAGCGCGGCCGGATCAAGCAGACGCTGCTGAAGATCGGCTGGCCCGCCGAGGACCTCGCGGGCTACGTCGACGGCGAGGCGCACGCGATCGAACTGGACTACGCGACCGACGGCTGGCATCTGCGCGACTACCAGCAGATGGCCGCCGACTCGTTCTGGGCGGGCGGCTCCGGGGTGGTGGTGCTGCCCTGCGGCGCGGGCAAGACGATGGTCGGCGCCGCGGCGATGGCCAAGGCCAAGGCGACCACACTGATCCTGGTCACCAACACGGTGGCGGGCAGGCAGTGGCGGCGCGAGCTGCTCGCGCGCACCTCGCTCACCGAGGACGAGATCGGCGAGTACTCCGGTGAACGCAAGGAGATCCGGCCGGTCACCATCGCCACCTACCAGGTGATCACGCGCCGCACCAAAGGCGAGTACAAGCACCTGGAACTGTTCGACAGCCGCGACTGGGGTCTGGTCATCTACGACGAGGTGCACTTGCTGCCCGCCCCGGTCTTCCGGATGACGGCCGATCTCCAGTCCCGCCGCAGGCTCGGCCTGACCGCCACGCTGGTGCGCGAGGACGGGCGTGAGGGTGACGTGTTCTCGCTGATCGGCCCGAAGCGCTACGACGCGCCGTGGAAGGACATCGAGGCCCAGGGGTGGATCGCCCCCGCCGAGTGCATCGAGGTGCGGGTGACGCTGACCGACGCCGAGCGGATGACCTACGCGACCGCCGAGCCGGAGGAGCGTTACAAGCTGTGCTCGACCGCCCACACCAAGATCGCGGTGGTCGAGTCGATCCTGGCCAAGCACCGCGACGCGCCGACCCTGGTCATCGGCGCCTACCTCGACCAGCTCGACGAACTCGGCGCCGCGCTCGACGCCCCGGTGATCCAGGGCTCGACGAAGACCAAGGAGCGCGAGGAACTCTTCGACGCGTTCCGTCGCGGCGAGATTCCGGTGCTGGTGGTGAGCAAGGTGGCGAACTTCTCCATCGATTTGCCGGAAGCGTCTGTCGCCGTGCAGGTCTCGGGTACCTTCGGCTCGCGGCAGGAGGAGGCGCAGCGTCTCGGGCGGCTGCTGCGTCCGAAACAGGACGGCGGCCAGGCCCATTTCTACTCGGTGGTCGCGCGCGACACCCTCGACGCCGAATACGCCGCCCATCGTCAGCGTTTTCTCGCCGAACAGGGGTATGCCTACCGCATCACGGATGCCGACGACTTGCTCGGCCCCGCCATCGGATAAGCGGAGGCAATTGCTCCGTAAGCTGTGCTAGGAATGAGGTCGTGCGACGCTTCGAATTCGCGGTGGACCGCGAGCACGCTCACGCGGTGAACGAAGTTTTCGCCGACCTTCGACGCCTACGTCTCATGGCGATCGCCGCCGCGGTGGTCGCGGCGAGCGGAACGGCGTTGCTGATCTGGCTGAACCATACCTGGGCGTATCTGCTTGCGGTCGCGTTCGCGCTCGGCGCGGTGACCGCACTGTGGGTAGCCCTGTGGACGCCGCGGCATTCCAGCATCGACAAGCTCTATGCGGACGGCGAGCTGGTTCCCGCAGTGGTCTCGGAGGCTCGTCCCTCCGGCGCGGTGGTGCTGCTCGCCTTGGTCGACGTGTCGACACCCGAGACCGATGAGCCCCGCTATGCGTTGGTGACCCGGAAGGTCCGTGCCCTTCCAGGTCACGAAGCCAAGGCAGGGGAGCGAGTGCCGTCGGTAGCTGTGCGTACCGATTGGGCGCCACGGCAGGTGGGTGAGCGCTGGCAATCGTTGAGCGCCATGCCGATCTCCTGGGGCACCACCGACGGTTCGGTCATCGCCCGCGCCCGCGCCGCGATCAGCGAAACCGAGTGGCGGCTGCTCGCCGACAATCTCGGGCTCGCCGAGAAGGTGCGCAACACCACCACGAAGCGGCTGCTGCTCGATCCGCAGCACTTGCCGGGCGACCTCGGCTCCTGAATCTGCTGCGGACGCACCGTTTCCGGTGCGCGTGCGCCTACACTCGAAAGATGGTCCCAGCGTCCAATCTGCTGGCATTCGTCGCCGCCGCGGTCGTCATCATCGTTGTTCCCGGCCCTGGCGTGCTGTTCACCGTCGGTCGCGCGCTCACCCTCGGCCGGCGCGCGGCGTTGCTCTCGGTGCTCGGGCACGCCGCCGGCGTCTACGCCGCCCTGGTCCTGGTCGCGATCGGGTTGGGGGCCTTGCTCACGACGTCGGCGCTCGCGCTCACCGCGGTCAAGTTCGCGGGTGCGCTGTATCTGATGTACCTGGGAATTCAGGCGATTCGCCAGCGCTCGGCGCTGCGCGCGGCGCTGGGCGCGACGGTCGAACCGACACCGAACGCACGGGTGCTGCGCCAGAGCGCGATCGTCGGGCTGACGAATCCCAAGGCGATCGTCTTCTTCTCGGCGGTGCTGCCGCACTTCGCCGATCCGGCCGCCGGTTCGCTGTCGTGGCAGTTCCTGCTGCTCGGCACGGTCTTCCTCGCCATCGCCCTGGTCTCCGACAGCGCGTGGGCGCTGCTGGCCGCCTCGGCGAGGTCGTGGTTCGCCAGGTCCCCGCGCAGGCTGGAAGCGGTCGGCGGCGCGGGCGGGATGATGATCTTCGGTGTCGGCGCGTCGGTGGCGCTGACCGGCAGCGGCGACTGAAGCCGTTACCATCACCGAGGCCGGTGCGCCGGTACCGGTATGAGGCGGGGTGTAGAGGGGTGGTCACTGGTGTCGAGGTTGTCCGGCCGGATGTACGCCGCGGTCACGTGTGTGTTCGTCGCGGTGCCTTTGTCGCCCGCGCACGCCGATCCGCCCGCGGACCCGCTGGTCGGCGCGCCGGGCCTGGGTGATCCGTACTACCCGCTGGACGGCAACGGCGGCTACGACGTCCAGCACTACGAGGTCGGCATCGACTACGACCCGCCGAGCCGTCAGCTCACCGGCACCACCACGATCACGGCCGCGGCCACCCAGGCCCTGCGCGTGTTCAACCTCGACTTCGCGGGGCCGGAGGTGCGCATGGTGTCGGTGAACCGGCTCCCCGCCGGATTCGACCGCAACGGCGAGCACGAGTTGACCGTGACCCCGATGCTCCCGCTGCTGCCCGGTCTTCCGTTCACCGTCACCGTCGACTACGCGGGCCCCGCGATGAACACCGAAGGCCAGGGGTGGACCTTCGCTCCCAGCGGCGGCGCGTTCGTCGCGGGTGAACCGCACTCGGCGACCAGTTGGTACCCGCTCAACGACACCCCGCTGGACAAGGCCACGTTCACGCTGAACGCCACCGTCCCCGCCGAGTGGGAGGTGGTCTCCAATGGTGTGCGAACCGAGAACGAGGTGCGCGGCGACAAGCGGAAGGTCCGCTGGGCCAACGCCGAGCCGGTGCTGGGGTACCTGACCACCGTGGCGATCGACAAATTCGGCTATCTCGAACAGCGCCGGGCCGACGGCACGCCGCTGATCAGCGCGTTCGCGCCCAACGCGGGGGCGCGCCAGCGCGAGATCGAGCAGCGGCTGCCGGAGATCCTCGACTTCTCCGAGCAGCTCTACGGCCCTTACCCGTTCGACGCCGCGGGCGGCATCTACTTGGACGCCGATATCTCCTTCTCGTTGGAGACCCAGACCCGCCCGCTCTACGCACCGTGGACCGATCTGCAGACCGTCGTGCACGAGATCGCGCATCAGTGGTGGGGCAACTGGGTTTCGGTGCGTCAGTGGTCGGACATCTGCCTGAACGAGTGCTTCGCCAGCTATACCGCCGATTACCTGTGGCCGGAGCGGATGGAGGGCAAGAACGTCGACGACGACTACCGCGAGACCATCCGGAAGTACCGCGACAGCGAGCGGTTCTGGCAGATACCGCTGGAGAATCCCGGCGCCGGAAACGAGTTCACCTCCGTCTATTACCGCGGCCCGCTGTTCCTGCACGCGCTGCGCAAGCAGATCGGCGACGAAGTGTTCTTCGTGGCCGTCCGGGACTTCCTCGCCGCGCACTCCTACGGCAACGCATCGATGCCGGAGTTCCGCGCGTTCGTGCAGTCCAGGTCGCCTGGCGACCTCACGGGGTTCTTCCACGCGTGGCTGAACACCACCGCGCCGCCGCCGGAGGAGTACCTGTTCCCGGGCGTCCTGCGGAGCTGAATCGTCAGTCGTCCTCTACGTGCTCTCCGGCCTTCGCCACCCTGCGTTCGGCTCGCTCCAGCTGGCGTTGCGCGGCGTGCAGTTCGTCCTTGGCCGACCGCTCGGCCGACTTGCGGAACTGCCGCTGTTGTTCGGCGTGCGCGAGTTCGTCGCGCAGCGCGGCGACGCGCTCTTCGGCGCCGGACAGCTCCTCGGTCGCCTCCTCGAGCGCGGACTGTGCCGAGTCTCTCGCCGCGCGGGCTGATTCGAGCGCGTCCCGGGCGTCCGCCAGCTCGCGGCGCGCGCTGTCGTCCGGCTTCCGCCGGGACGCCGCTCGCCCGCGCGGCGCGGCCGGTTCGGGGACCGCGAGCAGACCAGGCCCGCTCGGTCCGAAGCCTTCGTAGCTCGCCGCCGTGGCGAGCGTTCCCGTGCGCAGTCGCTCGGCCGCCTCGGGGTCGGCGAGCGCCGCCGTCAACGTCTGGCCGACCTCCCGCACGACGCCCTCGCCGACCGGATGCCCGTGTTCGGCGGCCAGCGCGCCCGCCTTCTTGGCCAGCGCGTTGACCAGCTGCTGCCGCTGCGCGGTCAGGTCGCGCAGCTGTTCGGCCGAGAGTTCCCGCTGAGCGGCGGCCAAGGCCGCGCCGAGCCGCAGCAAGGCCGCCACGTCCTCGGGCGCCACGCGGGCCAGCAGGTTCGCCGCCCACGCGGTCAGGGTGGGTTTGCGCAGCTTGCCGATCGCGGCGGCGAGTTGCTTGTCGCCCGCCTGCTGAGCCTCGGCCGCCCGGGCGGTGCGCGCCGCGACGAACTGCGCGGGCGTCAGCCCGTACAGGTCGTGTGCGACGTCCTCGACCGTCATATCGATCAAGCGTAACGACCCGGTCTCGGACGACGACACACTCCGCATACCGGACATGAGTCCAGTTGCACAGAAGATGCGAAAGGCGTTGCTAGTGAATTACTCTGCGTTCCTGTTGCTCGGTCGTCTGCTTCCCAGCATTCTCGGTTTCACGCTCATGGGGCTCTACGGAACGCACATGTAGTACGCGGCCGCTCGGGTCACTCGGCGGTCTGATGCGGCCGCTCTGGTCGGGCGGGTATCCTCACCGCGTTCACGACCCCGTGGACGTGTTCGGTAGAGAGGTTTTCAGGTGAAGGTTCCAGGAGCGAGGCTGCTGGCACGAATTGTGCTCGCCCTCGTCGCGGTGGCCGCCGTGGTGGTCACGGTGGCCGGCTGTTCGTTGATCGGAGACGCGGGGAAGTCGGACACCGCCAAGGCAAAGGTCGGCGACTGCATCAACGTCATCGAGGGCTCGTCGGTCGATTCCAAGACCGAGCCGGTCGACTGCTCGTCGGACAAGGCCGTCTACAAGGTCGCGCAGTCCTACGACACGAAGACCGATTGCGCCGCCGACTACACCTCCTACGAGGAGACTCTGGGCGGCGGTACCACCGCGTTCCTGTGCCTGGCGCCGAACTTCAAGGAAGGCAGCTGCTACAACGAGAGCAGCACGACCGGATACAAGCACGTCGACTGTGGCTCCGCTGACGCCACGTTCAAGGTGCTGAAGCGGATCGACGGCCAGGCCGACGAATTGCTGTGCGGCACCGACGCCGACGGCTTCCGCCTCATCGAAACCGACCCCAAGGTCACCTTCTGCACGGGCAAGCCGAAGAGCTGATCATTCCAGCAGGGCGACCGACGCGATCCGGTGCAGCGTGAAGTGCCGGACCGCGCCGGTGACCGGATCCAGCGCGTCCAGTTGCCCGTTGCCCACCTTCAACGGCTCCACTACCCGCTGCGTGGCGACCCCTTGGGCGTCGACGTAGCCGATGTTCACCGATCGCCGCACTCGCGCCGCCAGCTGGAGCAGGGCGAGTGTGGCGGCGGTATTGGTCCGCGTGCCGTCCGGGCGCACCGCGTGCGCGGAGCGGGCGCTGGCGGCACGTTCGCCCGCGCGAAGCTCGGTGACGAGCGATTCGAGCTGTTCGGTGCTCGGCGGTGTCGGCCGATACGGCTGCCGCGCCGCGGGCCGTACCGAGATTCGCGCGCCACGCGGACGCAGATCGACGATCGCGCCGGCCGAGTCCTCACCCGCGGGCGCGAAACCGGCCGCGCGCAACTGCTCGAGCAGTTCGGCCAGCGGCGCCTGGGCGATCGCGACAGTCGGTGCGATCGACCGCAGCGCCAAGGTGCTCGCCACCGGTGCGGACAGCACCTGTGCCAGCAGTGCCGGGTCGTCGCTGCGGATGAACGACTGCGCCATGCCCGCGCGCAACTGACCGTGCCGCCGAGCCACATCATCGATCAGATAGGTCAGCGCCTGCGGAATCGGCGTCCGGGAATGCCCGGCGAACAGCGCGTGTAGTTCGGCGGCGGTCGAACCGGCGTCCAAGGCGCGCCGCACCGAGGACTCGCCGATCCGGTACACCGTTGCCGCGCCCGCGGATTCGACGTCGGCGACCAAGGCGATGCGGCGCTGGAGATCCGCTGTCAGGGGACCGGGGGCGATCACCGTCAGATCCGCTTGGACCAGCACGTGATCCACCGGTGCGGGCAGTGCCGCCTCCATCGCCGCTTCGGCGTCGGCCACGCTGGTCGGCGCCGCGTGCAGCAGCGCCCGCGCCGCCGAGCCGAGCGCGCCGCGGCCGACGAACCCGAGCGCCGCCGCCTCGGCCAGGGTCTGCTCGACCACCTCCGGCCGGAAGCTCCTGCGCCTGCGCGGCTGCCGCCAGGCCAGCACCCGGCCGATGTCCGCCGGGTCCAGCGCCGTGCCGGACGGATATTCCGCGAGCACGCCGAGGATCGCGCGCCGGTCGCGTGGCGCGTGCGGGGTGCGCAGCTCCAGCGACAACGCCGCCAGCGGCTTGTCGTTGGCGTCGCGCATGCCGATCATCCACGGCATCCGATCCAGATCCAGCCAGGTCAGCGCGAGCGTGGCCCAGCGCCGCGCGGGCGGCGATTCCAGCCAGGAGTCGACGAGGGGAGTCGGCGCCCAGAAGTCATCGGCCGAATCGAAGTCCGGTGGAGGTTCCGGCAAACCTTTCTCGAGCAATTTCGCGGCCGCCAGCAGTTCGACCAGCAAACCCGCACGCGGCTCGTCGACACCGGCCTGCTTGGCGATGCGGCGCAGCTCCCGCACGCCCAGACCACCCGCGCGCAAGGCCGGAGCGGGCGCTTGGCCGAGCACCTCGAGCACGGCGGCGCAGTGCCGCAGCAGCTCGCCGACCTCGCCCGCCGCGACCGCGTTCACGTCGGCGGGGGTCTGTTTGGCGGCCTCCGGTTGCGGCGGTGTCAGCGCATGCGGGTGGGTGACCGGTTCCCGGCGCAGCACCTGGCCGACGGTGACGGGAAGTTCGACGGTCTCGTCATCGATCCAGTGCAGCAGCCTGCGCGCCAGCAGCCGCTGGATCGGTCGATCGGCCGGAGTGCCGGGTGCGGCGTCCTTGGTGCGGCCGCGCGGGCCCGTCGCGGCCAGCTTGTCCAGCAGGGCCCGCTCGGCGGGCGCGAGCTCGGGCAGCGCCGCGATCACCTCGGGTTCGGTGAGAGCGTCGGGCATCTCGGTCGCGGTGCCGATCGGCCACGGCAACGCCTCGGCGGCCGCCGGGATCAGATGCAGCCCCTGCTCGGCGTCGAGCCAGACCAGCGCACGAGCGGTGAGCCGTTCCAGCGCGTCATCGATGGCGGCCGACGTCGCCCGTTCGCTCAATTGCACATGCAGTTCGGTGCGGCTGAGCGGGCCGGTGTCCGTGCGCGTCACCCCGTGCACCGCAAGCGTTTCCACCAGGGCGAATTCGAGGGTGTTCAGGTCCTCCGTGGCGCGCAGCACCGACGCGCGCTGCTCGATACGCGCGGCGAGCACCGCCATCGAGGAGGGCAGCGGCACGGCCAGGTCCGGCCGAAGCTGCAGCAGCGTCACGAGCTGGGCATCACTGCGGGCGCCGAGCCATCCGGCCAGGGAATCGGTCACGGTCATCCTGTCCAGCCTACGATGACAACGCCCGGCGATCCGATCCGTCACGCGACAGCCCATGGTCGGGGTACGGCCTCGATGCCCCCAGAGGTGGGGGAAGCGGGCGGGTTAGCATGGGGCCGTGGTGAACAAATCGAAGAAATCCTACGTCGACAACGGCTGGCCGAAGATTGCCGACGGTGACCACGCGGTCACCGAGCTCTCGTCGGCCCGTTCCGGTGGCCTCTCGCCCTATGGCGAGGACACCGAGTTTCCGGTCCCCGCGGAGCAGTTGCCCTACATGCACCCGAACACGGTGATCAACCGCTGAGCCCGCGACCGGAACGTTCTCGGCAACGAAGACGGGCCCCGCATCCTCGAGGATGCGGGGCCCGTTTTGACGATAGGTGGCGATCAGGAGGGCAGCAGGCCCTTGTTCGCCTCGTAGAAGTTCACCACCGCGGGGTCGAGGGTGACTCCGCTGGACTTGGCGGCGTTGAAGAAGTCGAGAGCTTCCTTCGGCACAACCACGCCCTGGCTCTGCACGACCTCGAGAGCGCGGTCGACGGCGGAGAAGATCTGCTTCGAGCTGTCCGCCGGCGCGGCCGGGGCGGCCTGCGGCGCGGGGTTCCAGCTCGGGGTCTCGGTGGCGGCCGGCGCGGAGCGCGGGGTGGGCTTGCTGCTGAGGCCCAGCTTCGACGAGCAGGAGGGCCAAGCGCCCCAGCCCTGCGAGGCGAGCACCTTCTCGGCGACCGCGATCTGCTGTTCGCGGGTGGCCTGGTTGGCGGCGGCGGCGTACTCCTGGCCGCCGTGGGCGCGCCAGGTGCTGGGCGAGAACTGCAGCCCGCCCTGGAAACCGTTGCCGGTGTTGATGCCCCAGTTGCCGCCGGCCTCGCACTGAGCGAGTCGATCCCAGTCGGAGTCGGGTGCCGCGCTGGCGTTGCCTGCGAGGGCCACACCGGCGGTGCCGATGATGGCGCCGGTGACGGCAACCTTGGCTACCGTGCGGCCGGTCGAGCTTGGCTTGCGATGGCGTCCACTCATATCGGGTTCGTCTTCCTCTCGACGCACCTGCGACGTCTACGGTTCTGGTTCGGACTGAGAGGTCGTCCGTTCCGCCCTCGCCCCTACGTTTCCGTCGGGGTTCCGGTACCCGCGGGGCGAGGCTCGGTGCGGCGGGCCGGTGGTGCCGGGTGTCCCGGCTGGGATAGACCGTACGACGAACCGCGGGAAAAATCACTATTTGGTAACCGGCGTGTACCAACGGGTCTCAACGCGATCTCGATGAGGGGAGAAGCCTTCGCGCAGCTAGATGGGCCGCGCCCGGTCTCACCGTCCGCCGTGACCCGCCCGTGACTCTCTCGTTATGTGATGAGGATCACACGTGGGAGTGGGTAACGATCGTGCCGGGTAACCGGTTTGCGCCGGTTCGGAGGCGGGCGCTGTCGGCGCGGGCGCTCTCGTTCAGCGGGCTCTGCGACCCGAGCGCAGCGCGAACACGAGGGCGAGGACGAACCCCAGCGGCGCGAGCATCGCGCCGAGATAGAGCCACAGACCCGGTTCGCCGTCGGTCAGCACGGGGATCGCGAAGATGGCGACGATTGCCAGCAATCCCAGCGCGAACAGGCAGAGCGCGAGTTGTAGCAACCAGTCGCCGCGCCGGCGGGGGGCGCCGCCGGACGGAGTCGGAGCAGAAGGGTTCGTCACGGCTCGACGGTAAAACTGATGTGCTTGTGTTATTCGCACCGGGGTAGACTCGATGGCAATCGCGTCCTGCAATCCTGCTGGGCGCGTTCTTTTCGCACAAGAAAAGGGCCGGTCGCGTGATCGGCCTGGTGGACAGATGTGCTCGGGCCGTAGGGGTCCGAGTTTTCGATGACGAACGGGTGAGCGCAGTGCCGACCGGCAGGGTGAAGTGGTACGACGTCGAAAAGGGCTTCGGCTTCCTTTCCCAGGACGAGGGTGAGGACGTCTACGTCCGCTCGTCCGCGCTGCCCGACGGTGTCGAGGGCTTGAAGCCGGGCCAGCGCGTCGAGTTCGGCATGGCGGCGGGCCGCCGCGGCCCCCAGGCGCTGAGCCTCAAGTTGCTGGAGGCGCCGCCCTCGGTCCGGCAGGGCCAGGAACGCAACGCGCGCAAGGAACCTCCCGCGCGCAGGCACACGCCGGACGAGTTGCACGGCATGGTCGAGGACATGATCACCTTGCTCGAGGCGAAGGTGCAGCCCGATCTGCGCAAGGGCAAGTACCCGGATCGCAAGACGGCGCAACGCATCTCGGAGGTCGTCCGCGCGGTCGCGCGCGAACTGGACCGATAGGTCGATGTCGCGCCTGCGAATTGGTCCGCGGGCGCCGGACATCACATACGGCGTAGTTCTCGAGCGATGAGGGTGTCGACGAGATCGTTCATCTGTTCGACCAATTCCGCCGCCCCGCCGTCGTGGGCGAGATTGTGCAGCTCGAGCGGATCTTCCTGGCGGTCGTAGAGTTCGTACTCGAATTCGCCGCGCGGGCCCGCGATCTGCTGTGGCGTCGAGTAGCGGGCGAAACTGTAGCGGGGTGTGATCGTGCCTCGCAGGCAATATTTGAGGCCGGGTGCTTGACCGCCACTGGACTTGGCGTCGGAAGTGAGCAGCAGCGCGTCGCGGACGGCGCCTGCCGGGTCGGTCAGCACGGGTGTGAGGTCCTTACCGACGAGCGGGCACGGGGGGACGGCGTCGACACCCGCCAGCGCCGCCAGGGTCGGCACCAGATCGATGTGTGAAGTGAGTGCGGCCGTGCTGGTTCCGTGTGTGGCGGGGTGGCGTGGGTCGGCGATGACCAAGGGCACGCGGTTGTTCTCGCGGTAGATCATCGCGCCCTTCTGTCGCAGCCCGTGCGCGCCGCCCAGTTCACCGTGGTCGGCGACCTGGACCACGACGGTATCGCCCGCGCCGCCACTGCTGGCCAAGGCGTCGAGGACCTGGGCCATCAGGTGATCGGTGCGGCGCAGCAACTCCAGATACCAGTTGCCCCACTGCCGCCACTGCGTGCGCCCCAGTGGCGAGTCGACCTCGTTCGGCATCAGGCCGCCGACGGCTTCGTTCATGGTGCGCCACACCGTTTGCACGCGCGGTTTGGTCGAGAGGTCGGACTCGAAGTTCGGCGGGACGTCGGCGCCGTGATCGGGCACGTCCTCCAGCCGATAGAAGCGCGGGCAGTACATCATGTCGTGCGGGTTGACCATGCTGACCACGCACAGCCACGGTTGGCGGTCGTTGCCGTGCCGCCGCAGCCAGCCGACGGCGTTCTCCACGACGCCGGGGTCTTCGCGGGCGCCCTCGTTGGGCCCCCCGCCGGACAGGATGTCGTAGGCCTCGTCGAATCCGTACGCCGACAGCGCCGTGCTGTCGGCGCCGACCGGCTCGGAGAGGTGCCATTTGCCGATGTAGGCGGTTCGGTAGCCGGCCTTCTTCAGCACGGTTCCGATGGTGGGGATCGTAGTGTCCAGGTTCGGGCTCCAGGCATGCAGCGGCCCGAGGACCGCGCCCATGAGGTCGTTGCCGCGAACGTTGTCGGTCATGCCCGTGACCGGCGCGTGCGATCCGGAGAAGAACGCCGATCGCGCGGGCGAGCACGGCGCCGTCGGTGTGTGGTGCATGGCGAATCGGACGCCCGCGGCCGCCACCGCGGCGCGCGCGGGCAGCGTGAAGCCCGCGGGCAGGACCACGTCCGCGCGCTCCTGGTCGGTCATGATCACCAGGATGTTCGGCCGGGCCGCCGGAGCCGCGGCCGTCCTACCGGCGAGGGCGCCGCTCAGGACGGGCGCCGAGGCGGCCATCATCGCGAGAACTCGACGTCGGCTCGGACCCTGGAGGCCGGTCGAAGACTGAGCGGAATCGGACACGGACGCACCTTCCTGATTCGGGTTGGACGGACGCCCCCACTGTAACTGATGAATTGATGAAATCATTCAATTAGACTTTTCTGCTGGTGGAGACGGCCGCGATACTGTGCACGGGTGTCACGACCCGAGACGACCTCCGCCACGGCGCGCGGCGAACAGACGCGGCATTCGATCCTCGATGTCGCCACTCGCCGATTCGCCGACCAAGGTTTCCGCGCGACCTCGGTGGCGGCGGTGGCCCGGGAGGTGGGGTTGGCGCCGTCGGCGGTGTACTTCCACTTCGCGGACAAAGAGGCTCTTTTCGTCGCCGCGTTCGATCGCGACGCCGCCCGGCTGTGCGATGACGCGCTGGCGCTGTCGGGGTCGATGGACGCCGCGTACTGGCAGCAGGTGGTCAGCCGGTTCGTGACCAGACTCGACTCGTATCCGCTGGTGCATCGAGTCCTCGCGGGACAGGAACCGGGACTGCTCGTTCGGCTGGTCGACGGCGTTGTGCCGCATCGCATCCGGCAAGTGCTCGAAGCGGCGCTGCGGGCCGGTCAGCAGGCCGGGGACATCGCCGAAGAGCTCGATCCCCGGGATACCGCGATAGCGTTGGAGGCCATCTTCACCGCGGTGGTCATCACCGTGGTGCAAGTGGGCGGCAGCGGGTCCTCGGAGCGAGTCGACGCCGTCGGACGCTTGGTGCGCGCCGCGCTCACGCTGAAACGACCGACCTGAACGACCGGCGCGGGGGCGCCACGCGGGAAGTGGCGGCCGATCCTCGAGGCGCGCGTCGCGTCGACTACTACGCGGTGCTGATCGACCAGGTCGCGTGTGGCACGTAGAACTCCCGGCCCGTCTCGTCGCGGGCGAGGATCGGCAGCTGGAACTCCACGCCGATGAGGCGAAGATCGGGTTCCGGTTTCGAATCGATGGTCAGGGCGAGGGCGCGGTCCGGGTAGTCGTTGCGACTGATCACCCGGTCGACTTTCTCGCCGTTCGGCAAGAGGTAGACGAGCTGGGCGAGCCAAGGAGCGTCCGCGACCTGCTTCGGCAGCGACAGCTGCAGGGGGTAACCGGCGGGGACTTCCAGCTCGACGGTGCGGCCGCGGTGGCAGTCCGGGGTGTCGGGGGCGCAGCTCAGTGTGGCGAACACCGTGCCCGCCACGTTCTCCGCGGGCAGGATGCTGCAGTCTCGCATGGTCACCGCGCAGTAGCTGAACGGTCGTACGGTGATCGTCTTGCCGTGCGCGTAGGCGGTGAGGGTGACATCGGGTTCGTCGGCGTCGCGGATCAGCACCGCCAGCACGCCCGCGAAGGCGACGGTGAGCACGAGCAGGGCGGCCGCGACCAGCGCGGCAATCGTGCGTGTGTTGAGCTTGCTCACCAGATCGGGTCTCCTTGCCCTCGTTGCATCCGTTTGGTGTCACCGCCGCGCGGCCCCGGCTCCTGCGCTCGGGGTGCGTCGGCGGGGTACCCGTGCGGCCGGGCGGTCGGCACCTCTTGCTCCGCGTGCTGTGGACGGTTGCCGCCGAGGCCGGGCAGCAGCGAGTGGCCACGGAAGCTGAGGAAAGTCTGCACCAAGCCGAGCACGAGTATCGCGCTGACCACCGCGAAACCCTTCCAATAGTCGGTCGGCAGCAGCACCCCCGCCGCGCCGCCGACGACCCAGCTCAGCTGCAGCACGGTCTCCGATCGCCCGAAGCCGGAGGCGATCGACTCCGGCGGCAGGTCGTCCTGGATCGAGGCGTCCAGCGACACCTTGGCCAGCGCGCTCATCGCGGCCGCGACCAGTGCGGCGGCCGCCGCGCCGAGCAGATTGTCGGCGAACGTCGCGAACAGCGCCACCAGCGCGCAGGCCGCCGTGCAGCCGAGCACGATCAGCGCGGGCCTGCCGAGCTCGAGCCGGGCGCCCGTCGCGTTGCCCGCGAAGTTGCCGATGGCCGCGGCCGCACCGACGACGCCGAGCATGAGAGCCTGCTGCACCGGCCGGTGCTCGGTGGCCTTGGCGACGAACGCGACGTAGAAGGTGAGGAATCCGGTCAGTACGCGGATGGCGCTGTTGCCCCAGAGCCCGGTCACCACGGCACGGCCGAGCGGCTGCCTGCGTTTGCGCGGCGGCACCGACGACTCCCTGTCCGACGACAGCACCTCGGTGTGCGCGTCGGGGCCGTGATAGCTCAGCGTCGCGGGCACCTCGCCTTCGGTCACTTCGACCCAGGAAGGGATGCGCAGGCTCAGGTACGTGCCCGCGCAGGCGATCAGCGCCGCGAACACCAGCGCGCCGGTGGACCCCGCGATCGCCGCGGCCAGCGCGGCCAGCGCTCCCGCGCCGATGGTGCCGCCGACCAGCCCGAACACCGTGAGACGGGAGTTGGTGCGGACCAGATCGATGTCCGGGGGCAGCACGCGAGGCGTCACCGCGCTCTTGAGCACGGAGAACGATTTGCTGCCGACCATCATGCACAGCGCGAGCGGATACAGCGCCCAGGTGTCGAACTGGAGGATCAGCACCAGCGCGACCACCGCGCGCACCGCGAACGACGTCGCCAGCGCCAGGCGGCGGCCGCGCTGCAAACGATCGAGCATCGGGCCGATCAGGGGAGCGATCACCGCGAACGGCGCGATCGTGATCAGCAGGTACAGCGCGACGTTGGTTTTGCTCTCCGCGGTGGCGCTGGCGAAGAACAGCGTGTTGGCCAGCGCCACCGCGATGGCGGCGTCGAGGGCGAAGTTCGCCATGGTCGCGTAGGTCAGCGCCGTGAGACCGGACTCGTCCGCGCCGTCGGCCTTGGCCGCGCGCTGGAAGGTCGCGATGCCTTTCTCGGTGAGCTGTCTGCCTCGCATGGCGGCCACGCGCGTGACCGTCAACTTGCGAGGCATTCGCTGAGCGTCGGAGGGAGCCGGGCTCTCCGGTGGTTGAACCTGTTCTTCGACGGCGGTGTCGGGGTAGTCGGGTTCGGTGCGACCCGGTGGTTCCGAGTGACGTGGCGGCTGCGGACGGTGCGGGAAGATATGCCGAGCCGTGCGGCCGGGGGGCTTCTGTTGCTCGGAAGCGCGTCCGTGTGGAAGCCGTGCGGTCTGCGGGGGTTCTGGAGGCCGTGGTGCTTCCTGCCGCGGACTCGGCGGTGGCGATCCCGGCTGGTCGCGGCGCTCGGAGGTGTGGCCGGGTTCCGGACCCAGCGGTGGCAGCGGCCTGCGGCGTCGGGGCGCGTTGGGTGGCGGGTATCGGTCGAAACCGGGGTGCCGATCGAACGGCGGGGACTCCTCGCCTGCCCACCGATCACGGTCGGGACCGGAAGGTTCGCGGGGAGTAGTCACGACTCCAATTCTGGCGTACTCCCGTGCTGGGCGTTCACTCGCGCTCCGGGGCGGCGGGAAGCGACCGTGGTCGCGCTCGGGGATCGCGCTCAGGCGGGTGTGAAGCGGACCTCGAATATGGTCGGCCAGTTCTTGCCCGTGATGAGGAATCGGTCGGTGCCGGGCAGTTGGGCGATGCCGTTGAGGGCGTCGGCGCCTGCCCGCGCGGTCGCCGGGAGCAGACCGGCGGCGTCGGCGGCCGCGAGCACCGTGCCGGAGTCCGGTTCTATCCGCAGGATTGTGTCGGTGGGCCAGTCGTTGGCGTAGACCGTTCCGTCCGACGCGCATTCGAGTTCGTTGAGGCGCGCACCGTTGCGGCTGGTCAGCTCGACCGAGCCGGTCGGTGCGAAGGTGACCGGATCGCGGAAGGTGAGCCGGTCGGTGCCGTCGCTCATGACCAGTCGTCCACCCATGGCGCACAGGCCCCAGCCTTCGCCGTCGTAGCTCACCCGGCCGCGCTCGGCCAAGGTAGCCGGATCTCGGGCGATGGCGACGCCGTCGTGCCAGGTCAGCTGCCAGAGCGTCGCCCCGGCGACGGTGATGCCCTCGCCGAAGTACGGCGCGGGCAACGCGGCCTCGGCCAGTTCCTCACCCGTCGCCAGCCGGGAGGCGCGCACGCGTGACGCGCCCGCCAGACCGGTGCCCTCGTAGAGGACGTCGCCGTCGATTTCCAAGCCCTGGGTGAACGCCGTCGGATCGTGCGGCCTGGTGCTGACCACCTCGATGTTCATCCTGGGTGTCGTGTCCTCGGGGCTGCCACATCCGCTCGAGAGGAGCAGACCGACCAGCACACCGATGGCCAACGAACGCCGATTGCGCTCCATACGGCAAAATGTAGGCCGTGAGCGCAGTTTCTGTTTCGGAGTCCGGCGTGCGGCCGATTCTGGCCGATGCCGTCGATTTGGCCCGCCGTGCGCTCGTGGAGTTGGAACCATCGGGCGTCGGCGCGCACCTCGGCGTGACGCCCGAGGACGAGAGCGCGGCGACCCACCGGTTCGAGGCCACGCTGCCCGGCTATCGCGGGTGGCAGTGGGCTGTCGTGGTGGCCGCCCCGCCCGGCGCCGACCGGGCGACGGTCAGCGAGTCCGCGTTGCTGCCCGGGCCCGACGCCTTGGTCGCCCCCGAGTTCGTGCCATGGGAGCAGCGAGTTCGCCCCGGCGACCTCGCCCCCGGCGACCTGCTCGCCCCGCCCGCCGACGACCCGCGCCTGGTGCCGGGCTATGTCGCGACCGGCGATCCGGTGGTGGACGAAGTCGCCTACCAGGTCGGCCTGGGCCGCACCAAGGTGATGAGCAGGGAAGGCCGCCAAGAGGCCGCCGAGCGCTGGTACGCCGAATACGGCCCCGATTCGGAGATGGCCAAGGCCGCCCCGGCCACCTGCGGTAGCTGCGGGTTCTACCTGCCGCTGGCCGGATCGCTGCGGGCCGCGTTCGGCGTCTGCGGCAACGCGATGGGCGCCGACGGGCACGTCGTCCACGTCGCCTACGGCTGTGGCGCGCATTCGGACACCGAGGTCCCCACCGGCGGTGGCTCCCCGTTGCACGAGGCATACGACGACGCGGCCATCGAGGTGATCTCGCTCGGCACCGGCGGGAAACGCGCCGACGCGCGGGATTCCGCCGGGTCGTCGACGTCCACGGGCCCGGATCGGAGTCCGATCGAAGCGGTTGATACGCCCGCGACCGTCGAGAAGTCGGAAACCGCAGAGGTCCGCGTGGACGCCGTGGCCGCTGAGGATGTCGTTGGCGCCGAGGGCGCTGCCGCCCCGGATGTCGCCGCTGCCGAGAACGCCGGGATTGCCGAGGGCGGAGGCGTTGCCGGTGCCGAGGACGCCGTGATCGCCCCGGATGTCGCGGCTGCCGAAGGCACGGGGATCGCGGAGGGCGGCGTTGAGGGCGCTGCTGCCACCTCGGATGTCGCGGGTGCGGGTATCGCTGAGGACTCTGCGGTTGCCGAAAATGCTGCTGTTGCCGAGGACGCTGCCATCGTCCGAAACGTCGCGGCTGTCGAGGACAGGGGTATCGCTGAAGGCGGTGCGGTTACCGAGAATGCTGCTGTTGCACAGGATGCTTCCATCGCCCGAGACGTCGCGGCTGTCGAGAACGGGGGGATCGCTGAAGGCGGTGCGGTCACCGGGGACGTTGCTGGTGTCGAAGATGCTGCTGTCGCCCCGGAAGTCGCGGCTGCCGAGGACTCGGGAAGCATCGAGGACGCTGCCCTTATCGGGACCGCGGCTGTCGAAGGTGACGTGGCGACGGAGAACACCGGCGAGGTTCCGAACGCGACCGATGCCGCCCAGCATGCCGGCGGCGCGGACACTTCGGCCGCTGAAGTGGATGGACCCGGGCGGGCAATCGACGCCGTACCCACCGCCGAGGTAGGCGAACTCGATTCCGCCGCCGTCGTCACCGCATCGAGTGATACCGCTGCCGTGCGCGAGACGCCGCCCGCGGGCTCCCTCGCTGAACCGAAGAGCGTCGAGAAGATGGCAGCCGAGGCCGGGTCCGTAGGTTCCGCCCAGAGCGCCCCGAGCGTGGCTGAGGACGAGGCCCACACCGTCCCGGAGCGTGACACTGCCGATGCTCCGGAGGTCTCCGCAGCAAGCGACTCCGCCCAGTCGGAGGCCGAAGCGGATTCGATACACGCGGCAGGCCAGACGCAGGGCACTCCGGCGGTTGGCGCGGCCGAGCCCGGCGCGCAGTCGAAATCGGCTGAGCCCGCAGCGGCGGTATCGGATTCGTCGGTGTCACACCCCGCCGAGTCGCCCGCAGCCGCCTCAGACGTGACCGGGGCGAACGCGAACGAGGCACAGGACCCGACTCTCCCGGGCCCCGGTGACGGCGAGCCGGACCCCGAGGCGCGGCCGGAGTTCCAGTCATCGCCGCGGAATTGACCGAGGCCGCCGATCCGTTCGGCACTTCGGCGCTGCGTGCGGCGGTGCTCGCGGCATGGCGTGATTCGCCGACGCGGTTGCGTGAGGATGCCGCCACCGAGCACGACTTGGTGCGCGCCGGCTACCGCGATCGGTTGCTGACCGAGCTGGCGCAGAACGCCGCCGACGCCGCGCGCAAGGCGGGCGTGGCGGGCGACCTCGTCGTCCGGCTCGACGGTCGAGATCTGCACATCGGCAATACCGGTGCGCCGCTGGACGTCTCCGGCGTGCACGCCCTCACCGCCCTGCGCGCGTCCGGGAAATCCGGCGACGGCGCCGTCGGCCGGTTCGGCGTCGGATTCACCGCGGTGCTCGCGGTGAGCGAGGACATCCAACTGCGGTCGGTCACCGGATCGCTGAGCTTCTCCCGCGCCAGAACCAGGGAAGCGCTGAGCCGGATCGAGATCCGGCCTCCTGCCGTCGACACGGGTGAATTCGTCCCTCCCGTTCTGCGGTTGGCCTGGCCGATCGAGACACGACCGGCCGCCGGGCTCGACACCGAGGTGGTGCTGCGCCTACACCCGGACATCGACGCCGACGCGCTGCTGACCGCGATGCGCGCCGAAGCCGTAGACCTGCTGTTGGAACTGCCCGCCCTGCACCGCATCCGCATCGGCTCGGACGAATTCGTCAGCAGTGCGGAGGACATGGGCGACGGCATGCACGAGGTCTATGTCGACGGCCCAGGCAGTCAAAAGCGCACCTGGTGGCAATACCGCACGCCGCGTGCCCGCTGGCTGCTGCCGGTCCGCGACGGCAGGCCGGTGGCGGCCGCTCCGGACGTGCTGCGGGCGCCGACCAGGTCGGACGAGGAACTGTCCCTGCCCGCGCTGCTCATCGCCGATATCACCATGCAGCCGGATCGCCGCAGGTTGCTGCCCGGCGCCCGGCTCGCCGAGCTGGCGGACGGCTACGCGGATTTCGCTCGCGCCCTTCCGCCGCGCGACCGGCTCGTGCTCGTTCCCACGCCCGGGTTCGCCAGAAGCGAGGCCGACGGTCTGCTGCGTGAAGCGCTCGTGCGCGAGCTGCGATCGCGTCCTTGGCTTCCCGTCATCGCAGACCACCGGCACGCTTCCCAGCGGGGTTCGGCAGACGCCGAGCCACACGAGGCGCCGACCGCCGGTATCGGCACCGAGTCGAATGCGGTCTGGGCCACCGCGCAAGCCGACGCCTACAGCAGCACACCGGTTTCGGTGTCGGGCAGCGAATCCGGTGCATTGCCGGACGAACCGCTCAGCGATTTCGATCACGCCGGCGCATCGTCTGCGCCCCTGGGCGTCGCCGTCCCCACCCGCGCGTACGCCTTCACCGGTTTGACTGCGGAATTGGCCGCCCTGCTCGCGGATGTAGTCGGCCCATTGGTTCTTCCGGATCTCTCCGGCCGGGCGCACACCGAGGCCATGGGCGTGCTGGATGTGCACCGGCTCGGGTTGGCCCGGCTCGCGGAATTGTCCGGCGGGCTGGAGCGGCCGCCGAGTTGGTGGCGGTCGTTCTACGCCGCGCTGGAGCCGTTCGTGGAGGATCCGCTCGCAGCCGAAGAGCTGGGCGCGCTGGCCGTTCCGCTGGCAGACGGCAGACTCGTCACCGGTCCGCGCACCGTGGTGCTGGACGATCAGCTCGAGGTCGCCATCCCGGTGCACTGGGCCAGGCTGGTGCATCCGGAAGCCGCGCATCCCCTGCTGGCTCGGCTGGGCGCGCGGTCGGCCACCGCCGAGGACCTGTTGACCGACCCCGGCTTGCACGCCGAGCTGGAGGACCACCCGGGCGACCCCGACACCGCCGATGCCATCCTGCGTCTCGCCGCGCATGCCGCGCCGGAGGCGCTGCCTTCCTGGCTCGGGCTGCTCGAATTGCCCGACAGCGAGGGCGGATCGCGGTCCGCCGACGAACTGCTGCTGCCCGGGGCGCCGCTGCGCGACCTGCTCGTGCCCGACGCGCCGTTCGGCACCCTCGACCCGGAATTGGTGGAGCGCTACGGCGTGGACGCGTTGCGCGCCGTCGGCGTCGGTTGGGATTTCGGTGTGATCGCCGAGGCCGATCCGACCGGTCCGGACCACGACCTGGACGACGAGGAACACTGGTGGGCCACGCTGCCGGACGATCCGCCGGAGCTGGTCGCCGTCCGCGACCTCGACCTGATCGATGACGCCGCCTGGCCGGAAGCGTTGCGGCAGTTGGCCGCGACGCCACGCACCCGCCGCCTGCTCGCCGACGCCGATGGCTACACCGCGTGGTGGCTGCGCAGATACGCCAGGGTCGACAGCACCGCGCTGGGACTGTTCCGCCATCCCGCCGACATCGAGTTCGAGGAGCTGTTACCGGCGTTCACGGTGCCCGGCGTCGACCCCGACGCTTGTCGGGCACTGCTCGCCGACCCCGAGACGATCACCGAAGAGCTGGCCGCCGCGCTGCTGGACGCGCTCGCGGACCCGTCGAGAACACCCTCGCCGAAAATCGTTTCGCGCACGCACGCTCGCCTGGCGGCGGCCGTCTCCGGGGGTCTGCTCGATCTCGCCGACCTGGAACCACCCGATCGCGCGCGAGCCCTCACCGGCGCCGTGGTCGATCCTGGTGACGCGTTCGTTCTCGACCACCCGTGGTTCGGCTTGGCGATACCGCCCGACCGATTGGTGGCGGGCGACACCGAAACAGCTTCGGCCCTAGCGGCTTTGCTCGACCTGCCGCTGGTATCCGAGTCCGTCACCGCCGAGGTGATGGAAACGGGTCGCCGCACCACGTGGGCGGCGGAACCACTGGGTATCGTGTTGCGCCTGATGTTCGACTTGCCCCCGTATGCGGGCGAGCTGGTGGTGCACCACGACCTGACGGTGCGCCTGAGCGGCGCGATCGAGGCCACGGTGGCGGTGCCCTGGTGGCGGACCGGCTCGGCTCTGCACGTGCAGGCCCCGCACCCGCGCCGCTGAGCGGGGCTACTGCGCCGCGTATCCGGTGAGCATTTCGCTGAGCAGATCCAGCTGCCCGCGCACGCTCTCGCTGTCGTCGTCCACCAGCCAGCGCAGCACCACACCGTCGATGACGTTGAGTGTGAACCGGCTCAGTGCCTGCACCGGGACCGACCAGCTGGTGCCGGTCGCGTCGCGCGCGTGCTCCAGGATGTCGGCGACGGTGGAGTCGTTGAAGTTGTACTGCTCGCGCGCGATCGCGAGTTTCGCCGGAGTTTGTTCGCCTTCGCGCAGCGCGTAAGTAGTCGTTTCGTAAGTGAGCAGCTGCCGTTCCGGAGTGGCTTCAATGTTCAGCCACATGAGTTCCAACCCGGCGCGGATCAATTTTTGAAGGGCTTCTTTTCCACTTCCGACGTCCTGCCATACCGTTTCGTTCGCGTCGACGGAATCGCGTAATTCCATCGACAACGCTTTGACCAGCTCGGTCATCAGCGCGTCCTTGTTTTCGAAACAGTAATGCACCACACCGAGCGAGACACCGGCCGCCTGGGCGACATCGCGCGTGGTCACGCCCGCAACGCCCTTTTTCTCGGCAAGGCCGATCGCGGCCTCGATAAGGTGGGCCCGTCGTTCTTCGACGCTCAATCGGGAGGACACCCAAGGGAGTTAAGCGCTCACGGCCCGCGCAGTCAATTCGCAGGGCGGAAAAATTTGGACTGGACGAGTGACCAGCTGTGTGGTTCCCTGCAACGGGACGAAGGGAGACGGGTATGCCGGTGTCGCGCAGAACTGTTCTGGCCCGGACCGCGATCGGTTCCGCAACACTCGCGGCCGCGACGGTGCCCGGAATGAGCGGCGCGCTCGGCGTACCCGCGGCGGTCGCTGATCCGGGTACCGGCGGTTATGAGATCGGCGTCGGGCTCTCCGACATCACCGGCCCGGCCGCCGAATGCGGGATGATGGGCTACTCCCAGCTGGAGCAGCAGACCGCGGGCATCCATCTGCGCCCGCGGGCGAGGGCGTTCGTCATCGGCTTCGCGGGGCGGCGGATCGTCTTCGCGGTCGCCGAGAACGGGATGATCTTCCAGTCCGTGCACCGCGGCGTGCTGGCCGAATTGGCGCGGCGCTTCGGCGATCTGTACACCGAGCAGAACGTCCTGC
Organism: Nocardia sp. CY15; assembly: GCF_009829295.1. Lineage (NCBI taxonomy): Bacteria > Bacillati > Actinomycetota > Actinomycetes > Mycobacteriales > Nocardiaceae > Nocardia > Nocardia sp. CY15. The sequence goes on along the minus strand of NZ_VUOT01000011.1, from coordinate 153,438 downwards.
TCACCTCCACGCATTCGCACGCGACCTGCGGCGGCTCCAGCCACGACTACGCCTACAACCTGTCCATCCTCGGTTTTCAGCAGCAGGTGTACGACGCCGAGGTGAACGGGATCGTCGAGGCGATCGTCGCCGCGCACGCCGATCTCGGCCCCGGCTCGCTCGCGCTCGGCCGCACCGAGCTGCACGACGCGAGCGTGAACCGCTCGCGGGTGGCCTGGGAACTCAATCCCCCTGCGGACAAACAGCATTTCCCGGATGCCATAGATCCCGCCGTGACCACGCTCGTCCTGCGCAAGGGCGGGCGGATGGTCGGCACCATCACCTGGTTCGCCACCCACAACACCTCCATGACCAACACGAACCGGCTGATCAGCTCGGACAACAAGGGTTACGCCTCGTTCTCCGCCGAGCACATCGAGCACGGCGTGCGCTACCTGGACGGTGAACCAGCGTTCGTCGCGGCCTTCGCGCAGACCAACGCCGGTGACATGTCCCCGAACCTGAACCTGCGTCCGGGCTCCGGCCCCACCGAGGACGAGTTCGACAACACTCGCATCCTGGGTGAGCGGCAGTACGCGGCGTCGAAAGACGCCGCGGCCGGCGCGCGATCGATCTCCGGACCGGTCGACGGGATGCTCTGTTACATCGACCTGGCCGATATCGCCGTGGACGGCCGTTTCACGCCGGATGGCCTGCCCCGTCGCACCGCGCCGGCCGCGGCAGGCGTTTCGCTGATCGCGGGCAGCGTCGAGGACGGTCCGGGCCTGCCCGGCGGCCCGATTCCGGAGGGTGTGCGCAATCCACTTCTCGCGGCGCTCGGCGACCCGGCCCAGCCCGCGCCGACTTGGCTGGCGGACGCGCAGGCGCCGAAAGCGATCGCGGTGCCGCTCGGTCTGCTGCCTCCGGTGGCGTGGGTGCCGAACGTCCTGCCGATCCAGCTCGTTCGCGTCGGCGAGCTCTATTTGGCTGCCGCCGGAGGCGAATTCACCATCACGGCCGGGTTACGCGTACGCCGCGCGGTCGCCGCGGCGCTGAACGTCCCGCTGGAGCAGGTGCTCATGCAGGGCTACGCGAACGCTTATCACGAGTACGTCACCACTCCAGAGGAATACGACTCGCAGCAGTACGAGGGCGCGTCGACGCTGTTCGGCCGCTACACGCTGTGCGCCTATCAGCAGGAGTTCACCCGTCTGGCCACGGAGTTCGCCCACCGCAGACAGGTGCCGCGCGGCCCCGCACCCCGCGATGTGTCCCATCTACAGCCGAACTTGCAGTCGGGCGCCGGTCCGGACGCGGCGCCGCCGGCGCGCGGCTTCGGCGACGTGCTGGTGCAGCCGCATCCGTCATACGACCGTGGTGGGCGGGTGGTGGCCGAATTCGTCTCGGCGCATCCGAAACACGACACCCGCCGCAACGGGACGTTCCTCGAGGTGCAGCGCGGGAATGCCTCCGGCGAATGGGTGCGGGTGGCCAACGAGGGCGAGTGGGCGGTGCGGTTCCACTGGAGCAAGCGCGGGCTCGCCGAGTCGGTGGCCCGATTCACCTGGGATATCCCGCTCGACGCCGAGCCGGGACACTATCGCTTCCGGCACTACGCGAGTCGTCTGGATTCCGACGGCTCGCTGCACCCGTTCACCGGCACGACCGACGAATTCGAAGTAGGCCCCCCGTAACCCGGTCGGCTACAAACCGGTCTGCGCGCCCTTGTCCCCGCGTCGTGCGCCGCGGCGCTGAACCAGATAGATCACGAGGGCGATCAGTCCGACCACCAGCCCCATCAGGCAAATCGGTCGAGCCGACGCCCACCGGTCGCCACCCGCCCACACCACCACGGTGGCGATCAGCCACAGCGCGCTGCCGACCGCGAGCACGGGGCGCGGATCGGTCAGGCGCGGCGGAAGCTGCGGGACATTCTGCGTCACGGGCTCAGCCTAATCGGCCCCGCCGGAGCAAGCCGGTGGGAGCCGACGCGAGGTGGCCGCGCAGCGGCCCGAACCCGCGACCTGCGGCGCGTGGTCCCGTATCGTTTGCCACTGTGACAACGCCATCGGATGTCAGAGCCCTTGCTGGTGAGCTCTCGCTGGCGGTCGTTCGACTGACGCGGCACCTGCGCGGCCGTCGTGCCGACTCGCAGATCTCGCTGACCCAGCTTTCGGCCCTCGCCACCCTCGCGCGGGAGGGCGCGATGACCCCGGGCGCGCTCGCGGCGAAGGAACGTGTCCAGCCCCCCTCGATGACGCGGGTCATCGCTTCGCTCACCGACCTCGATCTGGTGGAGCGCAATCCGCATCCGACCGACGGCCGTCAGATCATCGTCTCGCTGTCCCCGGCGGGCCGAGCGCTCATCGCCGACGAAGCCAGCGCCCGTGAGGCGTGGATGACCGAGCAGCTGTCCACGCTCACCGAGGAGCAGCTCGTCGTGCTCACCCGCGCGGTGGCGATCATGAAGCAGATCGTCGCGGAGTCCGAGTAGCGCAGTGGAATTCGGCGTCCACGCCGCCGACGGCGCACGGATCAGCGGTGTGGCCGGTCGAGCCGGGCGATGATCCCGGCACCCCACCACAGCAGGCGGCCCGCGATCATCAGGCAGAGGACGAAAGCCGGATAGACCAGTACGCCATAATCCTCGGCCCACCTCGGCAGATTGGTGAGCTGAGTGCCTGCGGCGACGAGCCCCAGCAGTCCCAGAACCACCGCGATCGGCGCGAGCGGCGCGGTGTCCGAGTCGGCCCGGCGGGCGGTGCGGTCGGTCATGGTGGAGCCCTCCTGTGCGGTCGGCTCGGCGCCCGATCGGGGCGCGCAGGGCACTGGATCTATCAGTTACCTTCTAGCTAACTTTCGCACGGAGATGTGATTTCGTTAACAGTCTGTGATGCAGATCACATGAGAATCGCGAAACGAGCCCCGAAGCCACGCAGGCCCATCCGGCCGGGCCGAAGTCCGCCTACCGCGCACCGAACGGTTGATCGCTGTCCACGATGTCCCGCCCCAGTGGGAACAGGGAAATCGGAATGAACTTCAAGTTGGCCCAGCCGAACGGGATGCCGATGATCGAGACGAACAGCGGGATGCTGGTGAGCAGGTGGCCCAGCGCCAGCCACCAGCCCGCCACGATGAACCAGATGATGTTGCCGATCAGCGAGCCCGCGCCCGCCCCCGGCTTCTCCACCGTGGTCCGCCCGAACGGCCACAGCACGTAGGCGGCGATCCGGAACGACGCGATACCGAAGGGGATCGTGATGATGAGGATGAAGCAGATGATCCCGGCGGCGATGTAGCCGAGTGCCAGCCAGAACCCGGCGAAGACCAGCCACAGGATGTTGAGAACCAACTGAATCGGCTTCATGACTCCAGCATGCCAGCCGCCCGCCGATTCGGGCATTCCTTCTTTCCCGGCGGCGGGACGCGATGCGCGCGGGTCAGAAGAACCAGCCGAGCATCGGGTCCCGCTCCGCGCGGAAGGCGTCGTCGAGCGCACGCATGTGCGCCGAATCCTTGCCCCGCAGCCGGTTCGCCGCGGCGAACACCCGCGCGGGATACGCGCCGAGATACATGCTGCCGAGCACGTCGATGCCCAGTTCGATATCAGCGGCACGGTCGGTGGGTGCGCACTCCGCCTGTCCGTCGCGCACACGCAGGGCGAACGTGCCGCCCGCGTCGCGGAAAGGGTCGGTCACCTCGAGCACCACGTCCAGGTCGCTCGCGTAAGCCCGGGCGGTCAGGGCGGCGGGAACGTCCATCAGGCGAAGCCACAGTCCGTCGTAGCGGGCGGTGGTGCGCACCAACCGGGGATCGGTCAGCAGATAGGGCAGTGGGTCGTGGTCGGTGAGCACGGCGTCCACCCGCTCGACCAGATCGAGCCCGAGCAGGGCTCGCCACAGCGCCGCGTGCGCCTCGGCGGTGACCGTCCGCAGTTCGACGACCTCGACCGTTCGCGCTCTGCCGTCCGCGTGGAATCGGTAGAGGGCGTAGCCGTCGGCGTGCAGGAATCCGAACAGGGTGCTGCCACCCTCCCGGAAACGCTCCGGATCGTCGAACACGATGTCCCAGGCCGCCGCCGGACGTACCTGCGCGCCGGGCACCAGCCTGCGCCAGCGGTCGTAAATCGTCTCCGCCGCCGCGCGCAGGTCGCCCGGCGCACGCAGCGTGACGCCGCCGGGATCCGGCGCCGACGGAAGGAATGCGGCGAATCGACGATCGATGCCGACGGCGTTCTCCCGCGTCGCGGGCCCGTAGCCGAACCGGCCGTAGATACCGCCCTCGCTCGCGGTGAACATGGTCAGGGGCAATCCGGCGGCCTCGACGCGCCGGTGCTGCTCGGTGTACATGGCGCGCAGAATGCCGCGCCGCCGGTGCGTCGGCGCCACACCGACGCCCGCGATGCCGCACACCTGCACGGTCCGCTCGCCGGGCACCGTCACCGTGAGGGTGGTGGCTTGCGAGTGCCCGACGACCTGCCCGCCCTCGACCGCCACGATCGAGTTCTCGGGAGGGAACAGCAGCGGTATCCGCTCCAGCTCGGCGGGATCGTAGCGGGTGCCGAACGAGGTCTCCACCAGCGTCATGATCGCGGGCCCGTCGTCCTCGGTGGCCGACCGGATCGTGATTCCAGGCAGCGTCATGCTTCGACCATTCCACGTTCACCCGCCTGTCCGCACCGGATTTTCCGGCGCCCGCGACTGCCTGGCGAACCACCGATTCGGACCCGGTCGCGACCGCCCGGCAGGATGGAGCGGTGGCCGAAGTGATCGATATCGATGACCCCTCCGACCCCAGGGTCGACGACTTCCGCGATCTCAAGTCGGCCGACCGCAGGCCCGATCTCCCCGGGCGCAAGGGGCTGGTGATCGCCGAGGGCGTCGTGGTGGTCCAGCGGATGCTCGATTCCCGTTTCGCGCCTGCCGCGCTGCTCGGCGTGGAGCGCAGGCGCGTCGAGCTCGCCGACGACTTGCTGGGCGTCGACGTGCCGTACTACCGCGCGACGGCCGAGGTGATGGCCGAGGTGGTCGGTTTCCACCTCAACCGCGGCGTGCTGGCCATCGCTACCCGTCCCACCGAACTCGGCATGCACGAGGTGATCGAGCGGGCGCGCACCGTCGCGGTGCTCGAAGGCGTCAACGACCACGAGAATCTCGGTGCCATGTTCCGCAACGCGGCCGGACTGGGGGCCGACGCGATCCTGTTCGGCGATCGCTGCGCCGACCCGTTGTACCGCCGCGCCGTCCGGGTATCGATGGGACATGTGCTGCGGGTTCCGTTCGCGTCCGTGCCGGATTGGCCGGGCGGTCTGGATATACTGCGGCGCAAGGGTTTCCAGATCATCGCGCTCACTCCCGACCCGGCGGCGGCGAATCTGGCCGCGGCGATGACGGGGGAGCGGGTGGCATTGTTGCTCGGGGCCGAAGGGCCAGGGCTGACCGAGGAGGCGATGCGAGCCACCGACGTCCGCGCTCGCATTCCCATGACGCCCGGCACCGATTCGCTCAATGTCGCTACCGCGGCGGCGATGGCGTTCTACGAGCGGGTGAGGACCGCGTGACCGGACCGTTTCGACCGTATCCGTCCTACCAGGACCCGACTCCGTGGGGCGCGGGCCTCACCGTGGCGACCATGGTGGCGCTGTTGGCCGCGATGGCGGTGTATTCCTTCGGGGCCGCGCTGGCCGAAGTACATCCACTGCTCGCGGTGGCGGTGAATCTGATCGCGGTCGGCGGCGCCGCGCCCACCGCGTGGCGCTGGCGTTTCGCCCCGGTGACGCGGTGGATCATCGGCGGCGGCGCGGCGGGCGTGCTGCTGGGATGGGTCGTGCTGTTGCTCGGCGGATTCGCCGCCTAGCCTGGCCGCCCAGGCTCACTGCGACGCGCCTAGGAGACGGGGTCGTGCCCGCGCAGCCAGCCGAGCAAGCCGCGCCTGCGCCGGGCCGAATGCGGCCCGCCCTCGGCTGGGCCGCGAATCATCGAGTCGGGCATCTTCCCCTTCGGGTGCAGCGCGAATCCGCAGATCGGGATGTCACCCGGCCCGATCGCGCCCGGCGTCGCCGCCGCGCGGTAGTGGAAGCCGAGCCATTCGTCGTTGGCGGCGTCGGCGAAGTCGGGCGGATCGAAGGGCAGCGACTGGGGGTCGGGCAGTTCGCCCGCGCGCCAGCGCACCGGATGCTCGCCCGCCCAGTACGGCCGCTCCCACACCAGCGGAAGTCCCTCGTCCTCCAGGATGTTCACCCGGGTGGAGCTGAACGATCTACGGAACTCGCCGCGCTCCCAGTGGGCGAACGCTCCCCAGCCGTGCTCGGTGTCGAACGACACCAGATAGGTGTGCTCGGAGGCCAGCGGGCGCACCAGCAATTCCGGGAGTTCGGTCGGGTGGATGCGGGTGGCCTGAGCCGAGCACAGCACCGTCACACCGGGAAAGCAGCCGATGGACACCGCGGCGGTGTCCGGGCCCGCGCATCCGGCCAGCGTACCGATCATGAGCGGCTGCACGTCACGGTCTTCGTGCAGTTGTTTCGCCAGCGCCAGTGCGGCCGCGGGATCCGGATCGTGGTTCGCGCGCAGTACCGCCACGGGGTCGGGTGCGTCGACGTACCAGAGCGACGAAGCCTTGGACAGCATTCCGGCACCTCCCGACAGTTGCACGAATCGACTCCGCGAACTTCGAGCGACGCACGGTGGCGCCGACCGGCGCACCGGTGAGGTGACCTGCTCGGCGCCGACGCACGTCGTCGACCACACCGAAAACTTACTCGCCCCGCACCGGCCTCGGTACGGCTTCGCACCGCGAATACGCGACGCGCCCACCGGTTTCCGCGCCGGTGTAGGGAATGGTTCCATCGCGCATGGGCGATCGATCGCGACAACTGATTCCCGAGCACATAAGTAATTCACCGGGAACCCTCAAACCTGAGGCGGCACCTGACGCAGGACCTGTACGCGAATCCCGCGCCCTCACTTCGTAGGGTGAAGCACCCAGATGCGACGAGCGCGCTAGTGACCCGAGCTGCGCACCCCGAGCAACACGTCCTCCCAGGACGGCATCGGGGCCTTACCGCGCTTGCTGCGACTGGGCTTCGCCGGAGCTTTGGCCGCGGGCTTCGCGGGCTCCTCGGTGGTGGCGGGAGCCTGTGCGGCGGGCACGGGCGCACTGGTCTCGGCGACGGGGGTGGTGGCTGTCGCGGCGCCGTTGGCGGGCACCGCGTTGGCCGCGGTCGGAGCCGCGTTGCCGTTGGCGGGCGTCGCGCCGTTGGCCGCCGGGATCGCCGCGGCGCTGCCACCGGCAGCGACGGCGCGCTGCTCGTAGTACTCGTCCAGCGTGGGCTGGCTCTGCCGGCCGGCGGTGCGTGCGGGCGGCGCGGCCGGGGCGGGACGCGGCTCGGCCACCGGCTCCGGCTGCGGCGCGACCGGCTCTGGTTCGGGAGGCTGGATCGTCGCCAGACCGCGCAGTGCGCGCCCGAAATCCGGATCGATGAGATCGGAGGCCGGATCGTCGAGCGGGGAGACCGAGCCGCCGTGCGCGTCCGGCTGGTAGCGCCAGTGCGCGGCGATCTCGGATCGCCCGTTCTGCCACTGCAACTGGGCGACCCAGAAACCCTTCTCGTCTTTCCAGGCGTCCCATTCGGCGCCCTCGATGTTGTGCCCGCGCGCGGTGAACGCGGCGGTGACCACATCGATGAGGGTGTCGACGGCCGGACCGTCGGGGCGGACCGGGTGGGCTTTCTGGGCGAGTTCGGCGGCGCGGGCTCGCTCCAGCAACACCGGATAGGCGAAACGCTCGACACGACTGGCCGGCATTCCGGATTCCTCGGTGACCTGTTCCACGGAGGCTCCAGCGCGAATACGGGCCTGGATATCTCGGGGACGCATAGTTGCTTCCATTTCGATCTCTATCTGGCCGAATCGGGCAAGGTCTCCGCGCGCGGCGGCTCGTAGTTTGTCGTCGGCGGGCAGCCGGAACTTCTGACCGGACTCGGTGTCGATACACACGATGTGCGTGGAGTCGGGCGTCACCCCGATCACTCGAAGTTCACGCACCGTTACCTCCTTATCGCGTCGACTCGCGACACCGCCCACTTTACGAAACAGTAGTGCACATCTGAGATTCATGGGGCAGGACACGCGGCACGGAAATCTCCGAAGAGATCTCCGCGCCCCGCTAATCTGCTCTGTTCGATCCGCTGAACCTAATTCAGCGGCGTGTCGATCCCGGGCGTGTTGCCGCCGTCGAGGGCCGAAATGCGCGGCGGTCAGCCGAGATTCTGCACGACCCAGTCGATGGAGCGGGTCAGCTGACTCACGTCGTCGGGATCGATCGCCGGGAACATGCCGATGCGCAGCTGATTACGGCCCAGTTTGCGGTACGGCTCGGTGTCAACGATGCCGTTGGCGCGCAGGATCTTCGCCACCGCGGCCGCGTCGACCGAGTCGGCGAAGTCGATGGTGCCGACCACCTGCGAGCGGTGCGCCGGGTCCGCGACGTACGGGATGGCGTACTCGCTGGACTCGGCCCACGAGTACAGCCGCGACGAGGAGTCCAGCGTCCGCTTGACCGCCCAATCCAGACCGCCGTTGCCGTTGAGCCACTCGATCTGGTCGGCGAACAGCAGCAGGGTGCCCAGCGCCGGGGTGTTGTAGGTCTGGTCCTTGGTGCTGTTGTCGATCGCGATCGGCAGCGACAGGAAATCGGGCGTCCAGCGACCCGAGGCCTTGATCTCCTCGACCCGGGCCAGCGCGGCCGGGCTCATCAGCGCTACCCACAGGCCACCGTCGGAGGCGAAGCACTTCTGCGGCGCGAAGTAGTAGACGTCGGCGTCGGTGATGGTCACCGGGAGGCCGCCCGCGCCGGAGGTGGCGTCGATGGCGACGAGCGCGTGCTCCGACCCCGCCGGACGCTGCACCGGGATGGCGACGCCGGTGGAGGTCTCGTTGTGCGCCCAGCCGATCAGGTCCGCCGACGGGTCCGACACCGGCTCCGGCGCGCTGCCCGGTTCAGCCGAGACCACGATCGGGTCGCCGATGAACGGGTTGCCCTTGGTCACGGCGGCGAACTTCGAGCTGAACTCACCGTTGGTCAGGTGCAGCGAACGTTTCCGCACCAGGCCGAACGCCGCGGCGTCCCAGAACGCGGTGGTGCCGCCGTTGCCGAGCACCACCTCGTAGCCGTCCGGCAGGCCGAACAGATCGCGCAGACCGGAGCGCACACGCGCCACCACATCCTTGACCGGCTTCTGCCGATGCGAGGTTCCGAACACCGAGGCGCCGACGTTCACCAGCGACTGCAGCTGCTCCGGGCGCACCTTCGAGGGGCCGCAACCGAACCGTCCGTCGGCGGGCTTGAGATCGTCGGGAATGGTCGGAAACGCAGAGGTCATGGCGAACAGGGTAGTCGGTGGTGTGACTGTGGCAGCGCCCACACTCCGGCTAACGTAAGCGCCCATGGGCATGCGGTCAGCTAACTCGGGGTGGCGTCTGCGCGAGCGGGCACGGAATTTCCGGCTGCGCGGCGCGACGGTCTCCGACGTGACGCGGCGGGAACTGCTGATCCGCGGGGAAGCGGGGACCGCGACGATCCTCGGCGTGCGTCCGCGGCGTACCGAACCCGGGCACGTGTTCTGGGTCCGGGTGCAACTGCCCGGTGAGTTCCCTTACGAGAGCCGGGTGCGGCAGCGGGTGGCCGACACCGACCTGGAATGGATGGGGCCGGGCGACGTCGTGTGCTGCCGGGTGGACCCCGACGACCGCGATCGCCTGGTGCTGTACGTGCCCGATCTCGACGAATCCGGCCGGGCGAGCATCGCCAAGATCCTCGCCGACGGCCGCCGCGCCGACGCCACCGTGCTCGCCGCCGCACCGGTCGCGGCCGACTACTCCGGTCGCGACGACCCGGTGCTGCGCCTGGACCTCGAACTGCGCGCCTGGGACGAAGCCAAGCCGTGGCGGGTCCGGCTGGTCCAGCCGGTGCCGCTGCACGCCCTCAGCCTCGTGGACCTGGGCCGGCACTTGGAGGTCGCCTTCTTCGAGGTCGACCGCGGCGAGACGGTCGCCGTCGACTGGACCGCCTCGCTCGAGGAGTGAACCGTCAGCGAACGCGAGCGCCTGTCGGTGCGCGAAGGTGAAACCCATGGCGCGCAGCTCGCGCAGCGCCGCGATCACGCCCGCCGGATGGTGTGCGAGCCGGACGCGCCCGCGCGTCGGCGGCGGGCGGGTTCCCTAGGCTGTCGGGATGGCAACCTCGAGTGTGTGGTCCGTGACGACAACCACACCCACCGAAGACGCTGCCCAATCCATCGCCCGCGCCGCGGTATCGGAGAAGTTGGCGGCGGGTGCGTTCATTACCGGGCCGATCAGGTCGGTGTTCCGACATCTCGGCGAGTTGGGTGAAGGCCAGGAGTGGCGCGTCGAGTTGCGCACCTTGACCGCGACCCGGGACAAGCTCGCCGCCAGAATCAAGGAACTGCATCCGTGGGACAACCCGGAGCTGACCGGCCAGCCCATCGAATGGTGCTCCGACGATTACGCGGACTGGGTGGAGCGCTCTACAAGCGCGCTGGAATAGGAACTTGCGCGGCGGCTCATGCGGCGATGGGTGTGGCATCGCGGGCGACTCTGCCCCGCCGGCGGCGGACATGGATTCGCACTACCGGTCATCAGCCTCGGGCCGCGCCAGCGGGCCACACCACATCCACTGGCACGCGTGCCTCGCGGGCGAGTGCTACCACGGAGCCGGTCCCGCCCTGCTGTCCGTCCTCCGCATCCCACACCGCGACCAGCCGGTCTACTGAACCGACGACCGCCGCGTTCGCCGCCTCATACGCTTCACGGCCCGCCTCATCGAAGTCCATCACTCGCACCGAGACCGCCCGCTGTACGAGGTCATCGAACAGTTCGGCGTGATCGGGCTTCACCTTTGCTTCCCGGTAGTTCCGCGACGGCAACACCACCTCGAGCTGCCCACCAGCGTCGAGGACAGCTCGAGCGAACACCGAATCTGCACCGCGGGCGATGCAGCTCACCCCGACCACCGCTCCGCCATCCGGAGTCGCGGCGAGCAGATCCCGGATCGCGGTGTACACCAGAGACTGAGTGTCCTCGGTGATGTTCATGTGCCCGGTCACGCCGATCCGCACCATGGTCCTATTCGCTCCCTACGCTGTCGCGGATTCTGGGTGGGCTGGAGCTGTGGCGGATGGTGAGAGTACACGCCGCAGCTGGCGGACGCAGATCCCACTAATGACCGAGCAGATATTCCTTCAGCCTCGGTGAGCCGGTCCGCGCCGTGTCCACAATGTTCGCCGCTTCGCGCCCGGTCAGCCCTTGCCGTTGCGCCAGCTCGACCGGAACCACGTCGGCATCGCCGACTATCTCCACGAGCAGCCGGTTACGTGTCTGCTCGGCCGCGTGTACCTCGTCGCGGGCCTGCTTGAACCGGTCCGACCGCAACGGGGAACGGCCGCCCGCGCTGCGCGCGAATACCTCGCCGGTACCGAGAAGCGCGGACTGGGTGGAGCGCTCTACAAGCGCGTTGGAGTAGGAAGCCGGTGGGCGGCGGCTCGCTCCCACAGCTGGTAGCCGCTGGATGTACCTGCGGCCCGCTGTGTGACCTGCCGCGCCCGGGACAGGCGGGAGTGCGCGCCGCGTCCGACGGCACAAGTTTCCGCTACTGACCGAGTAGGTATTCCTTCATCTTCAGCGAGCCGATTCGAGCCGTGTCCACGATGTTCACGGCCTCGCGGGCGGTCAGTCCCAGACGCTGCGCCAGCTCCACCGGCACCACGTGGGCGTCGCCGACGATCTCCACGAGCAGCCGGTTACGTGCCTGCTCGGCCTTATGGACCTCTTCACGGGCCTGCTTGAACCGATCAGACCGGGACGGAGTTCGGCCTGCTTCGCCACGCGTGAAGAGCTCGCCGGTATCGAGAAGCGCAGCCTTGGCGCGTTGCATCCGCGCCAACACCTCTGCTTCCTGCTCCACGCTCATACCATCACGATATCGCGAGCCGCGAGCCGCGCGTCCAACTCACGGATCGGCCGTGACCCCGCCCACGGCGACAAGACGCGGCGGCCGTCCCGTATCGCGGCAGCCAAGCGAGGTGACCGGCATTGCGCGGTGAGATCGGCAGCTTCGCCGACTGCGCTCGCGGCCTCTTCCACCCCGCCGAGCCGGATAAGGGACCGCTCCAGTTCGAGGAGGGAGATCGCGCGATCGCGCACGTACTGCGGCTGCATAAGGGTCAGCGCCTGTTGCGTCGCTGCAGCGGCGGCGCTGGCCTCGCCGAGCAGTGAGAGGCAGTTGCCGCGATAGGAATGCATCATCGCCTCCGACACGAAGTAGGCGCGCGACTGTGCAGGGTGGCACGGTTCCAATCCGGCAATAGCTCGGTCGGCTTCGTCCAGAGCGATGAGGCACGCCTGCCGCTGCCCGGCAACCGCCGCGGCCTCGGCCGCGCGCATCGCGACATATGCGCGCAAGGGAGCATCCTCGCTCTGGGCGACCCAACTGCGCGCGGCGACGGCATAGTCGACGGCGACACGTGGGCGGCGCTGCCAGATGGCGAGCTGAGACAGGTGGCACAGCATGTATGCGCCGAGGTCCGCATCCTCAGCCTCGTGCGCTGTCTCGCGCGCCAGCTGGTACAGCCGCGCGGCGGTGTCGTACTCGCCGGAGTCCCATGCCAGGCACCCGGCGAACCCGGACCATTCGGCGTACAACGAGAGGACGGCGGGCCGCAGCGGAGTGGGGCACTCGCGCAACATCGCCTCAGTGAGTTGCTGTTGAGCGATCACGAGCCCCTGCGCCGCAGGTGATCCGAGTGTGTCGTCGAGCTGCATCGCCGAGTAGAGAGTGTTCCGCACCACTTCGACTGCCGCAGCGTCTGGTTGGCCGGCGCCGGACATCAACCAGCGGCCTTGGTCGGCATCGGTGATGCCGAGCACCGCCAGCCCACCGGCGCCGAGCGCACCTACCTTGAACAACTGCCGCCGATCCACGTCGTCCTCCTTATTCGGGCGCAGCCGCGCGCGGAACGCCGCGACGACCTCCGCCGGTGCAAGGGACAGCGTGGTATCGAGCACCGCCTGATATGCCGGACGGATAGATCGCCCGGCTTCCCAGTGCTTGACCGTGCGCTCATGCGCACCAAGCTTGGCTGCCCAATCTGCCTGGCTCAATCGGAATGCTTCGCGCAGGGCACGGCTCTCCTTGCCCGTCCACTCTCTGACGTTAACCATGCGGTCTCCTGGGGCGAAGTGGTGAGGCCCAGAGTGCACGACACCGCCCCCACTGGTCCACCAAAACGCCACCGAAGCGCCACCCGCCTCGCCGCGAAGGTGATAACGGCCCCCGGCACGGGGTGAGCCCGTTACTTATCCGGGCACACCATCGGCATCTGTCAACCAACTGACTGATGAAATACCTTTGGCCGGGCGGCCTTCCAATCATCGAGGATGGAAGGCGCGCAGGATGGGAGAGATACGCAAGTTCCGGCTGTCGCGAGTGGGGCAGTGGGAAACCACAGACAGCACACCCTATGGGCCGCTGTCGCGGGTCCGCTGCCCGCAAGCCCAGCACTGCCTACGGCTAGCCCCATATGAGCATGGGCGGATTGGGCCGCACGTCCGCAATATCCCGGGCTGGTGCGGGTGGGTGGGGGCCGAGGTCATCGATGACCGCCACGACATCCCGTCGAAATACTTGATCACGCTCGGCGCCGTGACCGGTATCGACCGGATGCGGTGGCCGGGATGAGTGAGACGAACCGCGCTGATGACGTCACGATGGTCCTGGAGACTCCGACGGCGCGGTGCCGGTTCTACCGCCAGGTGTGCGGGCTGCCCGCCTGCATCGAGCCGTCGATGGGCCGAATCTCGCTGCCATCCGGCAGTGTCGGCGCGATCACTGTGCCCGCTCAACTCGGTGCGCAAGTGAAGAACCGGATGCGGAACAGCGGCGCACCGGCCGGGCCGATCATCTCGCACCCGCGTTCCAAGCGGTGGACCTTCCTTATCGCCCCGGACATCCCGAACGATATGTCGCTGTTCTCCGAACTGTTCCGGCTCAATGCCACCCTGGCGCCCTATGGCGCCCAGATTGCCCTTCCCTCTCCTGCGGATGACGTTGGGTGTCGCCGGTTTCGGGTGTGGGCGCAGGCGCCGCGTGACTCCTACCGGCCGTCGGGGCTGAAGGTTGTGGAAGCCATCCGGGTGTGTGTGCGGCTGCGGCCGGGGCCGGGGCGGTAGTCGATGGGTGCGCATCGCGTCACGGAACTCGATGGCGTTGTGGTGGTTTGGCGGGTGGAGGTGGGTGTGGTCCGCGTGCTGGGGGTGCGACGAGCCGACGGTGCGAGCACCACTTTCAGGGTTCCACCGACGCTGGCCGAGTGCATCGACCTGATACCGCGCGAACTGTGGGTGCAGGTCCGCTACCAGTACGAACAGTCCAGAAATGAGTGGTGATACACCGCCGGAACGGGAGACCAATGACCATCGCCACTGCGATCCGTGCTGCCCTGCTCACCAGCACACTGGTGCTCGGCACAGCCACAATCGCGCACGCCGAACGCGTCGCCGAGGATGAGATTGTCTGCTTCGTCCACGCCATCGAACCGTGGAAGACCGACCACGGTTCGATGGCCCCGATCAACTACGGATTCAAGGTGCACTGCACCGGACGGCCCGCGCTGCGCAGCATCACCACAAAGCTCTGGCGTTACGATACTGCCCACGGAAAGTGGTATAAGCACGCCGAACGCATCGACACCAGCCCTGACCCCGATGTGGAAGCGCTGTACTCCGCGTCGTGCTCGTCAGCGGGAATCCTCTACAGATCTCACACCGAGGTTGCCGTGACCGCGATTAACGGCTACTGGGACGACGGCGGTGACAACAGCGCCACCATTTCGGCGATCTGCTGACTCGACAGGAAGGGCGCAGCCAATGGACAGTCTGGACCATCCAGCTGTCTCCGTAGCCATCGACGCCCTGACGGCCGCTGACCAGGGCCTCATCCCGGTCAGCGCCGTTGTCCGGGCCGAGATCGCCGCTGTCGTCATCGACGGCGCCCAGGGCCGGTACATCGTGTTCGTCCACCCCGACGGCGACCAGTGGAGGACGCGCGGAACGATTTTCGGCGCACCCCGGCCTGCCGGGCCTCGGCGCGACCGCACCATGGCTTGGGAGCCGTTACAGCGACTCGGAACCCGGTTTCGGTCTCAGACCGCCGACCGGACCGGCGAAGGCTGGTTTGCCGTGATCGGCCGCGCCGCACTGGACGCGGTTTCCCTATCGGTGGCTTCCACGCTGGAGGAGCACAGTGCACCCATAGGAGCGGACGGTTTGGCGTTCGCGGTCATCCGCGCCACCAGCAGCGAACAGCCGCGTATCACCGTGACCACCCTCGACGGACAGCGGGTTACAGCCAGACCTCTCGCGGCTTGATCAGGAACCCCATCACGTCTTTCCGGGTTCCCGGGAATGCCACGTGAGCAGGAGGTGACGGCACGAGGAGATCTCCGCCGTCACGCCCCGGCTCGTGATCCTTGGGCCGTGGCCGATTACGTGTGCGCGATGGTCGCCCAGCCCGCGACCTCTTCGGGCTTGCGGGGGCTGGGGCCGGTGTAGATGGCGGCCGGGCGGACCAGCTTGCCCAGTTGCTTCTGTTCCAGGATGTGCGCGCACCAGCCCGCGGTGCGGCCGCAGGTGAACATGGCGGGCATCATGTGCGCGGGCACCTCGGCGAAGTCCAGGATCACCGCGGCCCAGAACTCCACGTTGGTCTCGATGGCGCGGTCCGGGCGACGCTCGCGCAGTTCCGCCAACGCGGCCTGCTCCAGTGCGGCGGCGACTTCGTAGCGCGGAGCGGCCAGGCGCTTCGCGGTGGCGCGCAAGACGCGGGCGCGCGGGTCCTCGGCCCGGTAGACGCGGTGACCGAAGCCCATCAGCTTCTCTTTGCGGTCCAGGATTCCCTTGACCAGAGCGCGCGCGTCGCCGGTCTTCTCGACCTCTTCGATCATCGGCAGCACGCGCGCGGGCGCGCCGCCGTGCAACGGACCCGACATGGCCCCGATCGCGCCGGACAGCGAGGCTGCCACGTCGGCTCCGGTCGAGGCGATCACCCGGGCGGTGAAGGTGGAGGCGTTCATGCCGTGCTCGGCGGCGGAGACCCAGTAAGCGTCGATGGCCTCGGTGTGGCGGGGGTCCGGGTCACCCTTCCATCGGGTCATGAAGCGCTGGGTGACGGTGGTGCACTCATCGATCTTCTTCTGCGGGACCGCGGGCTGGTAGATGCCGCGCGCCGATTGCGCCACGTAGGACAGCGCCATGACCGAGGCGCGGGCGAGGTTCTCCCGCGCGGTCTCGTCGTCGATGTCCAGCAGCGGCTGGTAACCCCAGATCGGCGCGAGCATGGCCAGCCCGGCCTGCACGTCGACGCGCACGTCGCCGGTGTGGACGGGCAGCGGGAACGGTTCGGCGGGCGGGAGGCCGCGTCCGAACGATCCGTCGACCAGTAGCGCCCACACGTCACCGAAGGTCACCCGGCTCTCGACCAGATCCTCGATGTCGACTCCGCGGTAGCGCAGCGCGCCGCCGTCCTTGTCCGGTTCGGCGATGTCGGTGGTGAATGCCACCACGCCCTCCAGGCCGCTGACGAAATCACTGGGTACGGCGGCCTGCCGACCGGAAACCGCGGGGCTGGTAGTCATGTTGCGACTCTCCTTGGACTTGGGTCGCATGTTCTCGTCGATGGGAAGTTGTCGGATTTGACGAGTACATGCCGATCATCAAAACCTTAGCTCCCTGCTACCGCGGAGTAACGTCTGGCCCATGCGTGACCTGGACAATTCACCGGATCTCGCCGCCATGCGGGTGGACTACGGCGGCCTGCCGCACGGCGGCAACGACGACATCGACTTGGACGAGACCTGGCTGGCCGGTGGCTGGGAGCCGCTGCTGCGGCATTGGATCGAGCAGGCCACCGCGGTAGGCATCGCCGAGCCCAACGCCATGGTGCTGGCCACGGTGTCGCTGGCCGACGGCACGCCGCGGCCGGTCGCGCGGACCGTGCTGTGTAAAGGGCTCTCGCCGGACGGTGTGATCTTCTACACGAACTACGACTCCGCCAAGGGCGCGCAGCTGACCGCGGTCCCCTACGCGGCGGTCACCTTCGTCTGGCCCGCGCTGGGCAGGCAGGTGCACCTGCGCGGCGCGGTCGAGCGGGTACCCGCCGAGACGACGGCGGCCTACTGGCGTTCCCGGCCGCGGGATTCGCAACTGGGCGCCTGGGCGTCGCGTCAGTCCGAGCCGATCGGTTCGCGGGCGGAACTGGATCGCACACTGGCCGAGGCGACCGCGCGGTTCGCCGACGTCGACGAGATTCCGGTGCCGCCGCACTGGGGCGGTTTCCTGGTCCGCCCCGACGAGGTCGAGTTCTGGCAAGGGCGCCGCGGCAGGCTGCACAACCGGATCCGGGTGCGGATCGCGGACGACACGTCCACGGTCGAGCGCTTACAGCCCTGAGGTATTCCCAGTTCGTGCGTGAGAATTCTCGCGTCGAACCGGGCGAGTCCACTGGATACGCTGCGGCCGGTGACACTGCTCGCCGACATCACTCCGCTGCGCGACCCGGACTTCAGACGCTTGTGGAGTTCGGGCATCGTCACCATGATCGGCGCGCAGCTGTCCGTCGTCGCGGTTCCGCAGCAGATCTTCCAGATCACCGGCAGCTCCGGCTACGTCGGCCTGGCCGGGCTGTTCGGGTTGGTGCCGCTGATCGTGTTCGGTTTGTGGGGCGGCGCGCTGGCCGACGTGCTGGATCGGCGCAAGCTCCTGCTGGTCACCAATTCCGGCACCGGGCTCACGGCGCTGGTTTTCTGGCTGCAAGCGGCCGCCGGGCTGGACAACGTGTGGATCGTGCTCGGTCTGTTCGCCGTGCAGCAGGCGTTCTTCGCGGTGAACCAGCCCACCCGCAACGCCGCCATCCCGCGTCTGCTGCCGGAAGGCCAACTGCCCGCCGCGAATTCGCTGAACATGACGGTCATGCAGTTCGGCGCGATCGCGGGACCGGTGCTGGCCGGTGCGCTCATCCCTGTCGTCGGGCTCGCCACGCTCTACTTGATCGATGCCGTCGCGCTACTGGCCACCCTGTGGGCGGTGTGGCGGCTGCCCGCGCTGCCGCCCACCGGAGCGGTGCGCCGCGCCGGATTCCGCACGGTCCTGGAAGGTTTCGGCTATCTCGCCACGCAGCGGGTGCTGCTGGCGTCGTTCGCGGTGGACGTGATCGCCATGGTGTTCGGCATGACGCGCGCGCTGTTTCCGCAGATCGCGCACGAGACCTTCGGCGACCCGGCCACCGGCGGCGTCGCGCTCGGCTTGCTGTTCGCCTCGATGTCGGCGGGCGCGGTACTCGGTGGCGTGTTCTCCGGCTGGATCCCGCGCATCCGCAGGCAGGGCCTCGCCGTGCTGGTCTGCATCGCGCTGTGGGGTCTGGCGATGGTCGGTTTCGGCCTCGCGGTCGGATTCACCGGACACGGCCTCGGGCGCGGCGCGGGATTGTGGATCGCGCTGGGCTGCTCGGCCTTCGGCGGCGCGGTCGACATGGTCTCGGCGGCGCTGCGGGTCACGATGCTCCAGACGGTGGCCACCGACGATCTGCGCGGGCGGCTGCAAGGGGTCTTCACGGTGGTCGTCGCTGGCGGCCCCCGGGTCGGTGATGTTGCCCACGGTTTCGCGGCGGCAAGCCTGGGTACTGCTGTGGCCGCCGCCGGAGGAGGCGCCCTCGTGGTGGTGGGCGTGCTCGTCGCGGCGGTCGCGTTCCCGGCCTTCACGCGCTACCGTGTCGGTCGCGCTCACGCCGAAATTGCCGTGTGACGTGCACCGCGAACACCCGGCGACCGCGTCCCACCAGGGGCGCTGGACCTCACCGCGCCGCGATGTGTTTGTGAGCCGCCGCAGGACTACCCTCCGGTATTGTCCGCGTCGGTGAACGGCTAGCGTTGAGGCAAGCGCATCGTGTGCCGACCGCGCCGGTGCCTGTGGTTCTAGCCTGAGAGGGATCCTTCCGTGCCCGCTGAGAACATCATCAACGTCGACGACGACGCCAAGCCGGTTCTTTCCTATCCCGGCGGCGAGTTCCCGATGACGGTCACCAGGGCCGCCGAGGGCAACGACGGGATCGAGCTGGGAAAGCTGCTGGCCAGCACCGGGTACGTGACGTACGACCCGGGCTTCATGAACACCGCCCCGACCAAGTCGGCGATCACCTACATCGACGGTGAGGCGGGCATCCTGCGCTACCGCGGTTACCCGATCGACCAGCTCGCGGCGGCCTCGACCTTCATCGAGGTCAGCTACCTGCTGATCTACGGTGAGCTGCCCACCCAGGCCCAACTCGAGGACTTCACCGACCGCATCCGCAGGCACACCCTGCTGCACGAGGACCTGAAGCGGTTCTTCGACGGCTTCCCGCGCAACGCCCATCCGATGCCGGTGCTGTCCTCGGCCGTGAACGCGCTGTCGGCCTACTACCAGGATTCGCTGGACCCGCGCGACCCCGAACAGGTCGAGCTGTCCACCATCCGACTATTGGCCAAGTTGCCCACCATCGCGGCCTACTCGTACAAGAAGTCGGTCGGCCAGCCCTTCCTCTACCCGGACAACTCGCTGAGCCTGGTGGAGAACTTCCTGCGGATGACCTTCGGCTTCCCGGCCGAGCCCTACGAGGTCGACCCCGAGGTCGCCGCGGCCCTGGACATGCTGCTCATCCTGCACGCCGACCACGAGCAGAACTGCTCCACCTCGACCGTGCGCCTGGTCGGCTCCTCCGACGCCAACCTGTTCACCTCGGTCTCCGGCGGCATCAACGCGCTGTGGGGCCCGCTGCACGGCGGCGCGAACCAGGCCGTGCTGGAGATGCTCGACGGCATCAAGGCAGGCGGCAGCGACGTCAAGGAATTCATCCGCAAGGTCAAGAACAAGGAAGACGGGGTGAAGCTCATGGGCTTCGGTCACCGCGTCTACCGCAACTACGATCCGCGCGCCTCGATCGCCAAGAAGCACGCCGACGCCATCCTGAGCAAGCTCGGCGGCCACGACGAGCTGTTCGACATCGCCCAGGCCCTGGAAGAGGCCGCCCTCACCGACGACTACTTCATCGAGCGTCGCCTGTACCCGAACGTCGACTTCTACACCGGCGTCATCTACAAGGCGATGGGCTTCCCGACCCGCATGTTCACGGTGCTGTTCGCGATGGGCCGGCTCCCCGGCTGGATCGCGCACTGGCGCGAAATGCACAGCGAGCCCTTGAAGATCGGCCGTCCCCGGCAGATCTACACCGGCTACGGCGCCCGCGATTACCGCGAGATCAACAATCGTTGACGAAATCCATCCATCACCTACCGAAGGGAATAGCCGAATGACCAAACCGGAGATCGAGTTCCAAGCAGGGCCCGCGCCCACCGAGCTGGTGATCAAGGACATCATCGAAGGTTCGGGCAAGGAAGCCGTGCCCGGCGGCACCGTCGAGGTGCACTACGTGGGCGTCGAATTCGAATCCGGCGAAGAGTTCGATTCCTCCTGGAACCGCGGCGAGTCCATCACCTTCCCGCTGCGCGGCCTGATCCAGGGCTGGCAGGACGGCATCCCCGGCATGAAGGTCGGCGGCCGCCGTCAGCTGACCATCCCGCCGGAGCTGGCCTACGGTCCCGCGGGCGCCGGTCACAAGCTCTCGGGCAAGACGCTGGTCTTCGTGATCGACCTGCTGAACGCCAACTGATTTCGGCGGCGAGTGGCCCGTGTTCCGATCGGAACACGGGCCACTCGCCGTATATCGGCCCTCGGCGGACGATTTCGGCCGGATCGATACGGGATCGCGCGAGAGCCGTTCAGTTCGCCGACCGCTCGGGCAGGTCGAGGACCAGGCGAATTCCGCCCAGTTCGCCTGCGTCGAAATAGGCGCGGCCACCGTGTAGTTGGGCCTGCTGGGCGACCAAGGCGAGGCCGAGGCCGGAGCCGCCCTTGCTCGCCTGGCTGCCGCGGAAGAAGCGATCGAAGACGGCCTCGCGCTCCTCGGGCGGAATGCCGCGGCCGTTGTCGTCGATCGAGATCACGATGTGACCACCCGGCCGCCGGTGCGCGCAGACCAGAGCCTCGGTGGCCCCGCCGTGCTTGACCGAGTTGGCCAGCGCGTTGTCCACCGCCAGCCGCAGCCCGGCGGGCAGGCCGCGGGTGACGAGTTCGGCGTCGGAGTCGATGCGCACGGTGAGGCCCGGGAAATGCCGCATGGCGTCGTGCGCGGCCTGATCGCACAGGTCGCCGACGTCGGTGGCGACGTGGTCGCGCTCGTTGGTCAGGTCGCCGGTGGCGAGCCGTTCCAGCGCCGCTAGCGTGCTCTCCACCCGGCCCTGGCTGCGCTGCAGGTCATCGAGGATCTCCGCCCGTTGCGCCTCGTCGAGATCGAGGGTGCGCAGCACCTCGAGGTCGGTGCGCATCGCGGTCAGCGGCGTGCGCAGCTCGTGGGCGGACACGGCGGCGAAGTCGCGTGCGGTCTCCAGCGCGGCGGCGATCTGGGCTTGGGCCTGGTCCACCCGCTGCAACATGGTGTTCACCGCCTCGGCCAGTCTCTCCGACTCGTGCACACCGGCCCCCTCCACCGGCACCTGCGGATTGCGTGGATCGGGGAACGCGCTGCGTGCGCCGACCTGCCGGGTGAGGCGGACGATCGGACGCACCGCCGCGCCCGCGAGCAGCCAGCCCAGCGCCGCGGCGGCGGCGATGGACAGCAGAGCCCCGCCGAGCACCCACCGTTGCTGCTCCGCGGTTGCCTCGGCGGCGCCCGCGGCGGGAATGCCCAGGGAGACCACCCGGCCCGCGGGTTGATTCTCGGTAGTGGTCAGAATCCGATACGGAGTGCCGCCCACCGTGACGGTGCGCGAACCGATCCCCAGCGCGGGGAGTTCGGTGGCCGTGCTCGCGACGACCTCGCCGTTGTCCCGGACCGTGACCGCCATGTCGTTGTTGAGTCCGGTCAGGTTGATGAACTGGACCGCGATCTGCGGCTCGATCAAGACGATCCGCGCCGCGACGGCGAGCTGCTGATCGGACTGCTGCAAGTTGTTGCGCTCGATGGCACGGATACTGATCAGGCTGATCAACGTCACGATGACGATCGCGCCGGCGGCCGCCGCGCCCGCGACCCGGGTGCGCAGCGAAAACGACCGCCGCCGACGAATTGTCGGCGGCTGTGCGAATACGGTCATTTCGGCGCTCGGAGCACGAACCCCACGCCGCGGATCGTGTGCAGCAACCTGGGCGTGTCGTCCACCTCCAGTTTGCGGCGCAGGTAGCCGACGAAGACGTCCACCACGTTGGTGTCGGCGGCGAAGTCGTAGCCCCACACCAGTTCCAGCAGGCGCTCCCGGCTCAGCACCACGCCGACGTTGCGGGCCAGGATGGACAGCAGTTCGAATTCCCGCTTGGTCAGGTCGATCTCGCGACCGTGCAGCAGCGCGCGGTAGCCCGCGACGTCCACTTCGAGCGGGCCCACGGTGATCGCGCCCGGGGTCGCGGGGGCCGTCGCGTCGGACCGCCTGCGCAGCAGCGCCCGGATGCGTGCCACGAGTTCCTTCAGCACGAACGGTTTGACCAGGTAGTCGTCGGCGCCGGACTCCAGTCCCCAGATGCGGTCGTCCACCGACGCGCGGGCACTGAGCACACAGATCGGCACGTCGTTGCCCATCGCGCGCAACGCGGTGACCACGCCCGCGCCGTCGAGCACGGGCATGTTCATGTCCAGCACGATGGCGTCGGGCGCGCTCTCGGTGACGCTACGCAGCGCCTGCGCGCCGTCCCTGGCCACCTGGACGTGAAAGCCGGACAACCGCAGCCCGCGCTCGACCGAGGCGAGCACGTCCTCGTCGTCGTCGACGACGAGGACGGTGGGGGTCGGTGTCTCGGTCACGTCATCCATTTTGCCTAGTAGTTGTGGCAGGACTCGGCCACGATACGGATGGTGTCGCGCAACTGCGCGGTCCGCGGGTCGTTCTCCGCCTGGCGTGCGGCCTCGGGGTTCTGCTCGATGGCCCGCTGCAAGTCGGCTCGGCGCTGCTCGACCGGCTGATCGAACCTGCGCTGCAATTCGGCCTTCTGGTTCGGGTTGGCGTCGAGCATCGCGGCCAACTGCGGCGCCTTGTCGTGCAGTGCCGCGTCGACCTGGGCGAAGGAGCAGTTCGAGGTCAGCAGCGGCTCGGCGAGTTCCATCGGGCCCGCCGTGGCGATCGCGGGGCTCAGGAACAAGCCGAGCGTGGCGAATCCACCCGCTGCGAGAGCGGCTACGGCGGGACGGCCTGCGGAACGATTCATGATGTGTTGCCTCCAGATCATCGAGGGGTTTCGGGGCGGTCTCGAGGCTATTTCGAACAACTGGCAGCGATATGAACGTCCTCTGTGGAAACTCTGAGGACCGTGACCGGGCCGTGCGGAAATCAGGACGGCGCAACCGGATCCACGTCGGGTGCGACGACGTGGTCGGTGTTCTCGCTGTTGTCGTGCCCCGGTTCGCGCCCCTGCGGACGCGCCGCGCGGATCTGCTGCTCCAGCGCCGTGAGCACCCCCGGATCCTCGATGGTGGAAGGCACCTCGAACGTCTCACCGGAGGTGATCTGCCGGATGGTCTTGCGCAGGATCTTGCCGGACCTGGTCTTGGGCAGCGCCGTCACGATGATGGCGTCGTGGAGCGTGGCGATCGCGCCGACCTGGGTGCGCACGCGCTCGATCAGCTCGTCGCGCAGCCGGTCCGGATCGATGTCGACACCGGACTTGAGCACCACGTACGCCAGCGGGCGGTGCCCCTTGAGTTCGTCGGGCAACCCGATGACCGCGCATTCGGCCACCGCCTCGTGCCCCGCGATGGCCGCCTCGATGCTGCCCGCCGAGAGCCGGTGCCCGGCCATGTTGATCACGTCGTCGCTGCGGCCCAGGACGTACAGGTAGCCGTCCTCGTCGAAGTAGCCGGAGTCGCCGGTGAGGTAGTGGCCGGGATAGGCGGACAGGTAGGAGCGCTCGTAGCGGGCGTCGTCGCGCCAGAGCCCGGTGAGCGTGCCGGGCGGCAGCGGCAGGCCGATGACGATATTGCCCTCGGTGTTCGGGGCGACCGCGTTGCCCGAGGAGTCGAGCACGCGTAGTCGATAGCCCGGCACCGGCACCGAGGCCGAGCCCGGCTTGATCGGCAACTGCCGCAGGCCGAGCGGGTTCGCGCAGATCGGCCAGCCGGTCTCGGTCTGCCACCAGTGATCGACCACCGGGCAGTCCGAGCGGCCCGCGAGCAAGGTCTCCTCGGCCCAGGTGTAGGTGGCCGGGTCCAGGCGTTCGCCCGCGCAGAACAACGCGCGCAGCGAGGACAGGTCGTGGCGGTGGGCCAGCTCCGCGTCCGGGTCGGCCTTGCGGATGGCCCGCAGCGCGGTCGGCGCGGTGAACAGCACATCGACCTTGTGCCGGTCGATGACCCGCCAGTACGCGCTCGCGTCCGGCGTGCCGATCGGCTTGCCTTCGTACAGCAGCGTGGTGGCTCCCACCAGCAGCGGCGCGTAGACGATGTAGGAGTGACCGACCACCCAGCCCACGTCGGAAGCGGCCCACATCACGTTGCCCGCGTCGATGTCGTAGATGTTGCGCATGGACCAGGCGAGGGCGACCGCGTGGCCGCCGTTGTCCCGGACCACGCCCTTCGGCTTCCCGGTGGTGCCGGAGGTATAGAGGATGTAGAGCGGATCGGTCGCGGCGACCGACACCGGATCGGCCGGTGGCGCGTGCCGGACCGCGTCTTCCCAGTCCAGCCACTGCGCGGCCACGGTCGCGGCCGAACTCGGCAGGTATTCGGTCGCCGGCTGCGGGGCCGGGAAATGGATGGTGTCGAACTGGGGTCGCTGTTTGACGATCACCGTGCGCGGCGCGGTGGTCTCGGCGAGGTCCAGAGCCCGCAACACGATCGGCGGGTATTCGATCGTCTTGCCCGGTTCCAGGCCGCCGGAGGCTGTGATGATCAACACCGGCTCCGCGTCATCGATGCGGGCGGCCAGCTCCGGCGCGGCGAAGCCGCCGAACACCACCGAGTGGACCGCGCCGATGCGGGCGCAGGCCAGCATCGCGATCACCGCTTCGGGGATCATCGGCAGGTAGATCACCACGCGATCGCCCGCCGAGACGCCCAGCCGGACCATCGCCCCCGCGAACCGGGACACCTCCTCGAGCAGCTCGGCGTAGGTGTAGACCACAGTGGCGCCGGTCATAGCGGAGTCGTATATTAGTGCGGGCTGATCGGCGCGGCTGGGGGCATCGGGGGTGGTCGGGTGCACGTGCCGGTCGAGTGCGTTGAAGGAGGTGTTGAGGCGGGCGTCGGGAAACCACCTGGCCACCGGGCGGGCGCCGGTGTCGAGGATCTGAGTCGGTGCCACGTCCCAGTCGATCGCTTCGGCCGCGCCGGCCCAGAACTCGGCGGGATCCACCAAGCTGGTCTGATAGGCCGGTCGGTAATCCTGCCGCACGTTCAACCCCGTGACTCCCTAACCTCGCCTCGATGCCCGCCTCGATAGATCTGGTTGATTGTGGCAGACTTCACGCGACGCCCGGGTGGGTGCCGCGACCTCTGGTTTTGCCTGGAATCGGCAGGTCAATGATCGCGACATCACGCCCCGTCACCCAAGAAGTTATTGATCCGTTAGAATCTGATGTCACTTATTTGGGCCGTCGTAGACGCAATTTCTCGGCCAGCCGCAGCTCTCGGCCAGCTCCACCTGTCGAGCCAAGCACGCGATGTGGAGGTTCGGTTGATGGCGCGTGGTAGAGGCCAGTTTGGAAAGTGAGTGGGAGATGCGTGACGCCGCTAG
The DNA here is from genome assembly GCF_009829295.1 of Nocardia sp. CY15. Lineage (NCBI taxonomy): Bacteria > Bacillati > Actinomycetota > Actinomycetes > Mycobacteriales > Nocardiaceae > Nocardia > Nocardia sp. CY15. Next base: position 127,577 of record NZ_VUOT01000011.1, on the reverse strand, counting down.
GTCTGGCAGTAGCCGCTGGGCGCTCGGCAACTGGGACCTGCGCTGGAAGGTGACGGCGGTGCTCGCCGTGCCTCTGGCGGTCGCGGTCGGGCTCGGCGTGTCCAGGATCTCCTCGGAGTTCGCGGAATCGAACCGGCTCGCCGACATCGCCGAGAACATCTCCGCCATCCCGGTGGTCACCGGGCTCAGCGCGCAGACCGCGACCACTGCGAGTTCGCAGATGGTCACGCTCGCGCCGAACACGTCCATCGTGACCGATCAGAACCTGGCGGATCTGGACAAGGCGATCGCCAACGCGGAGAAGTCGATCGACAGGTTGAGCAGCGTGCCGGGTGCGCGCGCCTCGTTGGAGAGCATGCTCAATCAGGCCAAAGCCGTCCGCGCCCAAGGGAAAGGCGCCTCCGTCGGTCCAGCCTCGGATACCCTCGCGTTGATCGACCGCGTCCGCAACGACAGCGTGAATATCGTCGAAACCACGGTCGGCCAGGTCAGCGACAGCGGGGTCGACGCGGCCAAACTGCGGCTGGTCGACTCGCTCAACACCCGTGCCGCGCTGGTCAACGTGGTCGCCTCCTTCCCGGAGGTGCTGCGCTCCCAGCAGGCCGGCGTGCAGAGCTTCCTCATCGCGTCCAGCACAGAGCGTGCGCTGCTCAACGTGGTCGCGCACCGCTTTCCCGACGGCGACACCTCGATCGCCGATCTGCGGGCGGGCATCGATACCAGGGTCGCGCTACTGAACAGCCCGCAAGTTCAGGCCGGCCAGCTCCCGATCGGTGACCTGAAAAAGTCGCTGACCGACAGCCTTGCGGTCTACGAGCACGTCGTCGGCAAGTCGACCAAGGACATCGACGCCGCGATGCAATCGCTGGTGTCCACGGCCCAGCGCGACGCGTGGACCTACACCGCGGTCGTCATCGCGACCATCCTCGCCGCCCTCCTGCTCGCCGTCTTCGTCGCCCGCTCGATGATCGTCCCGCTGCACCGGCTGCGTCTGGCCGCGCTGCGCGTGGCCGAGAGCGATCTGCCGCACGAGGTCGCCCAGCTCCGCAACGGCGCCTCGCCGGAGGAAGTGCCGCTGGAGCCGATGCCGGTGCGCAGCACCGAGGAGATCGGCCAGCTGGCCCGCGCGGTCGACGACATCCACGGCCAGGCGCTGCGCCTGGCGAGCGACCAGGCGAAGATGCGTTCGCAGGTCAACGACATGTTCGAGACCTTGGCGCGGCGGTCCAAGTCGCTCGTCGACCATCAGCTCACCCTCATCGAGGCGATGGAGTACGACGAGAAGGACCCGCGCCTGCTGGAGAACCTGTTCCGGCTGGACCATCTCGCCGCACGTATGCGCCGTAACGGCGACAACCTGCTGATTCTCGCGGGCACCAGGCAGCGCCGCGCCAAGTCCGCCCCGGTCGAGATCGCCGACGTGCTGCGCGCCGCGATCTCCGAGGTCGAGGACTACGAGCGCGTGAAGCTCGGCGCCACGCCGCGCGGTTCGCTGAAGGAGCCCGCCGCCTCCGACCTCGCGCATCTGTTCGCCGAGTTGCTGGACAACGCGCTGCGCGCCTCGCCGCCGGAGACCGACGTCAAGTTCACTTTCGCGCAGGCGCACGACCAGGGCCTGCTCATCGAGGTGGCCGACCGCGGCATCGGTATGCCGCCCGCCGAGATGGCCGACATCAACCGCCGGTTGGAGCAGACCGCCGAACCGGGTCCGGACACGGCCCGCCACATGGGTCTGTTCGTCGTCGGCAGGCTCGCCGAGCGGCACGGTCTGACCGTGCGGTTGCGCCCGACCTTCGACACCGCGCGCGATCCCGGCGTGACGGTGACCGTGCACGTGCCGGTCGGACTGATCGTCGCGGGCAAGCCGAGCGCGGGGCAGCCCGTCACCCCGCAGCCTTCGCCGCAGGCCGCCGCACCGCAGCGTCCGTCGGCGCCGTCCTCCATGCAGATGCGGGCCGTCACGCGGACTCCTGGGGGCAATGTCATGGTCACCGTCGATCCCGGGGTGAGCGGCCCCATCCCGGCCGCGAGCTCCACGCCCACGGCCACACCCACTGCCTCGCCCAGCGGTCCGGTCCCCACCGGTCCCGGCGGGCTGCCGCAACGGCAGCCGGGTTCGGCGATGCCTTCGTCCGGCATGCGCTCGGACGCCCAGCAGCAGAGTGCGAGTCTGCGGCCCGCGCCGGGTCAGCAGGCGCCCAGCGGTCCGCAGCGCGGCAAGCTCGCCGCGGCCAACCTGCCCAAGCGCACGCTGAACCCCGGCGGTCCGCCGCCGCGCCAGCCCGGTGGCCCCGCGGAGCAGCCCGGTGCGGGCCTGCCGCCGCGCGAGCCGACATCCGGCGAACTGCCGGTGCGTCAGCCGGGCGCCAACGGGGTGCCGCAGCCGAGCACCGGCCTGCCGCAGCGCCAGCCGGGCGCGAACGGCGCGCCGTCGCGGGACGCGTCGAGCGGTTTGCCTCAGCGTGAGTCGGCTTCCGGTGGTTTGCCGCAGCGTGATCCGGCGAGTGGTTTGCCGCAGCGGGACTCCGCGAGTGGTTTGCCGCAGCGTTCGTCGGCTTCCGGTGGTCTGCCGCAGCGTGATCCGGCGAGTGGTCTGCCGCAGCGCGACACCGGTCTGAGCGGTCTGCCGCAGCGTGAGTCGGCTTCCGGTGGTCTGCCGCAGCGTGATCCGGCGAGTGGTCTGCCGCAGCGGGAGACCGGTCTGAGCGGTCTGCCGCAGCGGGACTCCGCGAGTGGTCTGCCGCAGCGTGAGTCCGCCTCGGGTGGCCTGCCCCAGCGGGAGCCGGGCATGACGGGCCTGCCCCAGCGTGAGCCCGGTTCCACGGGACTACCTCCGCGTGAGCCCGGTCCCACCGGCCTACCCCAGCGGCAGCCGGGTTCGAACGGTGTGCCGCAGCGTGAGTCGGCAGCGGGTGATCTGCCGCGACGTGAGTCCGCCTCTGGTGGTCTGCCGCAGCGTGAGCCGGGTGTCACCGGCCTGCCGCCGCGTCAGCCGGCGCCGAACCTACCGCAGCGCGACGCGGCGCCCGGCGGTCTGCCGCAGCGTGAACCGAGTAACGGCCTGCCACAGCGGGATTCCGGTGCCCACCGTCTCCCGCAACGCGAGTCCGCCAACGGCTTGCCGCAGCGGGAGCCGGGCTCAGGAGCACTGCCCGCCGTCAACGGCCTCCCGCAACGAGACGCGTCCCCGAGCGGTCTGCCGCAGCGTGAGCCGGGCGCGGTGCACGGCCTGCCGCAGCGTCCGCCCGCGCCGTCGGGCCCGCCGCAGCGTGAGAGCGGACTGACCGGCCTGCCGCAGCGGCAGCCGGGCGCACAGGCGCCGCAGCGCCAGCCGGTGCCGCCGGGTATCGCGCTGCCGCAACGGGACCGCGGTGGCCAGCACGCCGCGAGCGAAGATCAGCCCGCCACCGCGTCGGGCCGTGATCCCGGCAAGCACAGCTTCCGGTCGAACCCGGCCAAGACGGCGTCGTTCTTCCAGACCAGGCTGCAACCCGCCGACGAGCCGGGGGCGTCTATGGGAGGAACGCCGATCTTCGCCGAGATGATGTCGGCGTGGCTGTCGGATCCCAACGCGGACCGGTCGCAGGTGGCCGCCTCCTTCGAATCGCCGGGTGACGAAGGGTGGCAAGCGGCTCGCCGCGCCAGCGAGGCGCAGACCGAGACGAAAACGGCGGCCGGCTTGCCGCAACGCAATCCGGGCGGAAGGCTTGTCCCCGGCGGCGTGACCGGTGCGGCGGACCGGGCGCCGCGCCGCGACCCAGAAACGATCAGGTCCAGCTTGAGTCGTCACCAGCAGGGCGTCCGGGATGGCCGCGCAATGAGAGCAATGAACCTAACCGGAGATAAAGGAGACCGATGAACCCCGATCTAGGTGGTACGAATCGTCAGCTGGATTGGCTGGTTTCGAACTTTGCCAACGAGGTTCCTGGCGTAGCCCATGCCGTCCTGGTCTCGGCTGACGGCCTACTCATGGCCGCGAGTGCCCAGCTGCCCGTCGACCGCGCCGAGCAGCTGTCGGCCGTTACGGCTGGTCTGGCCAGCCTGTCAGTCGGAGTGTCGAACCTGTTCGAGGGTGGCACCGTGCTGCAGTCCGTCGTCGAGATGGAGCACGGTTACCTGCTACTCATGGCTGTCGGCGACGGTTCCTATCTCGCGGTGCTGACCAACACTTCGTGTGACATCGGTCAGGTCGGTTACGAGATGGCTCTGTTGGTCGAGCGTGTTGGCCAGCCTGTTCAGGCCACACCACGCGTCACGATGGGTTCCTGATGGTGGGATGGACATAGAAGATCACCGCGTGGGGAGCGCCGAGCCGAGCCTCGTCCGCCCATACTCGCTGACCGCAGGCCGTACCAGGCCCGCGGTCGAGTTGGCGTTGGAGGCCCTCGTCGCATCGCATCCGGTCGCCCTGGAGCGGCAGTTCGAACTGACCAACATCGAGACGTCAATCGTGGAGTTGTGCAGAGAATCGCCGTCCGTTGCCGAGGTGGCAGCCCGATTGGGTATCCCTATCGGGGTGGCACGTGTGCTCGTGGCCGATTTGATCGAGGCCGGGCACGTGCGCGTATCGGCGACTTTGAAAGACGATTCCAGCGACGATGAGCGTCGCGAGCTGATCGAAAGGGTTCTCAGTGGACTCCGGCGTATTTGATTCGACGGCGCAGGTCGACACTCGTACCAGCAAGCCAACATCGGCGAAGATCGTGGTCGCGGGTGGCTTCGGTGTCGGTAAGACCACGTTGGTCGGTGCTGTCTCGGAGATTGTTCCGCTGCGCACCGAGGCATTGGTGACCAATGCGAGCGCCGGGATCGACAACCTGACCGGTATTCCGATGAAGTCGACCACCACCGTGGCGATGGACTTCGGCCGGATCAGTCTCGCCGACGATTTGGTGTTGTACCTGTTCGGCACGCCTGGTCAGTATCGATTCTGGTTCATGTGGGACGACCTGATCCGCGGTGCCATCGGCGCCGTGGTGCTGGTCGACACCCGCAGGCTGGAGGACAGCTTCGCGGCCGTCGACTATTTCGAAGCGCGCGGCCTGCCTTTCCTGGTGGCGCTCAACGAATTCGACGATGCGCCGCGATACCCGATCGAGGACATCCGGCAGGCGCTCGCGGTGCCTGCCGATGTGCCGATCCTGTCCATCGATGCCCGTCGTCGTGAGCCGGCCAAGCAGGCCCTGGTCGCGCTCACCGAGTACGCGCTACGCAAGGTGATGCAGGGCTACTGAGTGTTCGCGTGGCTTGCCTGCGCGCCGGGTAGGGCCGGATAGGCTCGCCCGGTGCGTACTTCGGCGCGAGAGTTGCTCGAGCAATTGCTCGACACGAACTCGTTCGTCAGCTGGGACCGGCCGCCGGTGACGGTGGCCGCTTCCCCGCAGTACCGCGATGCCTTGCGGAAGGCGGCGGTCGCGGCGGGCGTCGACGAATCGGTGCTCACCGGGGAAGGGCTGTTGCGAGGTCGGCGCGTGGCCGTCATCGCCTGTGAGTTCGGATTTCTGGCGGGTTCGATCGGAGTCGCGGCGGCGGAACGGATCGTCTCGGCGGTCGAGCGCGCCACCGAACTCGGGCTGCCGCTGGTCGCTTCGCCGACCTCCGGCGGCACCAGGATGCAGGAGGGCACTGTCGCCTTCGTGCAGATGGTGAAGATCGCGGGTGCGGTCGCGGCGCACAAGTCGGCTGGTCATCCCTACCTCGTCTACCTGCGCAATCCTACGATGGGTGGTGTCTTCGCCTCCTGGGGTTCGCTGGGCCACATCACTTTCGCCGAACCCGGGGCGCTCATCGGGTTCCTCGGCCCCCGGGTCTATCAGGCCCTGTACGGCAAAGCGTTTCCGGAAGGCGTGCAGACCGCGGAGAACCTGTATCGCCGCGGGGTCATCGACGGCGTGCTGCCGATCCCGGTGTTCCGCCGTATCGCCCACCGTGCGTTGAGTGTGTTCAGCGGAGTCGCGTTGCCCGATTCCGCTGCGACCCGGAGCCACTCGGATCCCGAGATGCCTTCGCCACCTGGAACGCCCAGGCCCACAGCGCCGATCCCTGTCGGGGAAACGACTGAGGCTGGAAAAGAACGAATCCGGTCCGACGACCAGCGGAGCCCCGCTGCGGGTGACTCGGTGTGGCAGTCGGTTCTCATCTCCCGCCGACCCCACCGGCCCGGCCTCCGTGAGCTGTTACGCCATGTCACACAACGTGTTCCGCTCAGCGGCACCGGGCAGGGGGAGTCCGATCGCACGGCCGTGCTCGCGCTCGGTCGTTTCCGTGGGCAGCCATGCGTGGTGTTCGGGCACGACCGGCGTGGCCAGCAAGGTGAGAACACCATGGGTCCTGCGGCCCTGCGTGAGGCGCGGCGCAGTATGGCGCTTGCCCGGGAGTTGCGGTTGCCGCTGGTTCTGGTCATCGATACGGTGGGCGCCGCGCTCTCGAAGGAGGCCGAGGAACGCGGGCTGGCGCCCGAGATCGCCCGCTGCATCGCGGATCTGGTGACGCTGGACACCCCGACCGTCTCGGTGCTGCTCGGCCAGGGCACCGGCGGTGGCGCGCTGGCGCTGCTGCCCGCCGACCGGGTGCTCGCCGCCACGCACGCGTGGCTGGGCCCGCTGCCGCCAGAAGGCGCAAGCGCGATCGTCTTCCGTGACATCGACCATGCGCCGGAACTCGCTGCGGCGCAACGGATCAGCGCCGCCGATCTGCTTGCCGACGGCGTCGTCGACCGGATCGTGCCCGAGTTTCCCGACGCCGCGGACGAGCCGGTGGACTTCGCCCGCCGGATGGTGTCCGCGATCGCGCGCGAACTGGCGAGCTTGCGCGCCCAGCCGGAATCGGAACTGCTCGCGGCCCGCCGAGCGCGTTACCGGCGGCTCGGCCTGACAAGCTGACCAGTCGGCGCAACGCGACCCCTGCCGATCCGAAGCACCCGTCTTCCAGCAAATTGCGGGCCAACACACCCGAGGGCGTGATTGACGGCTCGCCGCCGCACTTCTACCGTCGGAATGTGACCTTCAGAAGCGAGACCAGCACCGTTCCCTCGATCGTGCTGAACGACGGGAACGTGATCCCGCAGCTCGGCTTCGGCGTGTTCCAAGTGCCTGCCGAGGACGCTTTCTCGGCCGTCACCACTGCGCTCGAGGTGGGCTACCGCAGCATCGATACCGCCGCGATCTACGAGAACGAAGAGGGCACCGGCCGCGCGATCCGGCAATTCGGCCTGCCCCGCGACGAGATCTACGTCACGACCAAGCTGTGGAACTCCGAGCAGGGCTACGACTCCACGCTGCGCGCGTTCGACGCCAGCATGCAGCGGCTCGGTTTGGATTACCTCGACCTCTACCTGATCCACTGGCCGGTGGCCGCGGCAGGCCGCTTCGTGGACACCTTCCGTGCCTTCCAGGCGCTGAAGTCGCAGGGCCGGGTGCGGTCGATCGGCGTCTCGAACTTCACGGTCGCGCACCTGCGACAGCTCATCGCCGAGACCGGGGAGATCCCGGTGGTTAACCAGATCGAGTTGCACCCCAGGTTGGCCCAGCGCGAGCTGCGCGAGTTCCATGCCGCCAACGCGATCGCCACCGAGGCATGGGCCCCGCTCGGGCAGGGCACGCTGCTCGACGACAGCGTCATCGCCGCCGTGGCCGCCGAGGTCGGTCGCACTCCGGCGCAGGTGATCATCCGTTGGCACCTGCAGCTGGGCAACGTCGTCATCCCGAAGTCGGTCACGCCGTCGCGTATCGCGGAGAACTTCGACGTGTTCGGTTTCGAGCTCACGCAGGAGCAGATGGACGCGATCACCGCGCTGGACACCGGTTCGCGCATCGGTGGGGACCCGGACACGTTCACGCTCGGTCTGATCGACTGACCATCGGCGTCGCGCGGTCAGCGCAGTCGGAGATGTTCGGTGAGTTCGAGGGCCGCCGCGCGTCCCGCGCGGTTGGCTCCGACGGTGCTGGCCGAGGGCCCGTAGCCGATCAGGTGGATGCGCGGGTCGGCGGCTACCCGAGTGGCCAGGCGGCCCGACATGGTGATTCCGCCGCCGGGCTCGCGCAGTCGAAGTGGCGCGAGGTGATCGAGAGCGCTGCGGAACCCGGTGGCCCAGAGGATCACGTCCGCCTGCTGAAACGTTCCGTCTGCCCAGCGCACCCCGCCGGGTTCGATGCGCTCGAACATCGGCAAGCGGGTCAGTGCGCCGCGGGCCCGCGCCGCTCGTAACCGGTCGTCGAGCCGTAGCCCGGTGACCGAGACCACCGATCCCGGCGGCAACCCGCGCCGCACCCGGTCTTCGACCATCGCGACCGCGGCGCGACCGACCTCCTCGGTGAAGGCGCCTTCGCGGAAGCGCGGCGGTGTCCTCGTCACCCAGGTCGTCGTGGTGACCTGAGAGATCTCGTCGAGCAGCTGTACCGCCGAGATGCCGCCGCCGACCACGACGACGTGCAGCCCCGCGAATTCGTCGGCGGCCCGGTAGTCGCGGGTGTGCAGCTGGCGGCCTGCGAAGGTCTCCGCTCCGGGGTAGCGCGGGATGAACGGATGCTCCCAGGTGCCGGTGCAGTTGATCAGGCCGCGCACCCGGATCGGACCGGCCGCGTCGGTCTCCGCGTTGAGCACCGCACCACGGTCGGCGGGGTTGCCGTCCTCGGTGCGATCACAGACCACGGTGACCGACACCTGTCGATGAACTCGCAGGTCGAACCGCTTCTCGTACAGCTCGTAGTAGTGCGGCACAGCGGAGGCCGCCGGCGCGGACGAGGAACCCGGCGGCAATGTCTCGGCGAACGACATACCGGGCAGATCGTGCACTCCGTTGACCGTTTCCAGCGTCAGCGACGGCCAGCGGAACTGCCATGCGCCGCCGGGGCCGGGAGAACGGTCGACGAGCAGGAAATGCCGCTCCGGGCGCAGCCCGAGACGCTGGAGGTGGTAACCCGCCGACAGCCCCGCCTGACCAGCGCCGATCACCAAGATGTCGAAGTCCGTCGGCACAGTCGGTGATCGTATCGCCCGGCGCGGCAAGGGCCGGTCGCTGTGGCAGAGTGAAGAGACCAGACGGACTGTTCAGTCGGGGAGGTCGCATGCTCGAGGTGAGCCGGGACGGTGACGTGGTCACCATCGAACTTCAGCGGGAAGAGCGCCGCAACGCGCTCAACTACGAACTCGTGACACTGCTGCGCGAGGCCGTGCTCGCCGCTGTCGCCGAGCAGGCGCGGGTCGTCGTTTTGACCGGGCACGGCCCGGTGTTCAGTGCGGGCGCCGACCTGTCCGGGGTGTACTCCGACGATTTCCTGTCCGGGTTGCTGGAAACGCTGCACACGATCGAATCCGCGCCGATCCCGGTGATTTCGGCGATCAACGGAGCCGCGATCGGGGCGGGCGTGCAGCTGGCGCTCGCCTCGGATCTGCGGGTGATCTCGCCGGAGGCCTACATCGCGGTGCCCGCCGCGAAATTGGGTATCACCGTGGACCGGTGGACTGTGCGCAGGCTCGTCGCCTTGATCGGCGGCGGTCCCGCCCGGACGATGTTGCTGGGCGCCGAGCAGATACCGGCCGACGATGCCTACGCCTTCGGGTTCGCCAACCGGATCGGCGGTCTCGCCGACGCGCAGGCCTGGGCCAAGCAGATCGCGGCGTTGGCCCCGTTGTCCCTGCGGCACATGAAGCTGGTGCTCAACGATGACGGAACGCGTGATCCGGAAACCGCCCAGCAGCGCGCGGCGCTGGAGGCCGCGTGGACGAGCGAGGATGCCAAGGAGGGTCGATTGGCCAGGCAGGAAAAACGTCCCGCGAAGTTCGTGGGGCGATGATGGACATCAGACGTTTGGCGGGCGCCGCAACAGGCGCGCTCGGCCTCACCTGGCTGGTCCGGGCGGTGTGGGACATCCCATCGGCAATGGGGGCTTCGATTTCGGCCATCCAGCCGTACGCGGTGGGTGCGGCGACCTATCGCGACCGCCAGTTCCACAACACCGAGCCCAGCACCCAGGTGGTCGCGGGTTCGGCGCCCTCGCTGCTGGTCTCGGCCTTGACCCGGCGCAACGCGGGCAGGCCCAGAGCCCCCATCCCGCTGCAAACCCCGAAGCAGCCCACCGCGGCGGCCGCTCTCGCCGTCACCTGGTACGGCCACGCCACCACGGTGCTCGAAGTCGACGGGTACCGGATTCTCACCGATCCGGTGTGGAGCGAGCGGGTTTCGCCATCCCCGCTGGTCGGGCCCGCGCGCATGCACCCGGCGCCGCAGCCGCTGGCCGACCTCCCTCCGATCGACGCGGTGATCATCTCCCACGACCACTACGACCATCTGGACAAGGAGACCGTCCGAGAGCTGGTGGCTCGCCAGAGCGCGCCGTTCCTCGTTCCGATCGGTATCGGCGCCCATCTGCGCCACTGGGGCGTCCCGGAGGAGCGGATCGTCGAATTGGATTGGGGCGGTTCGGTATCACTCGCCGATCTGGGCCTCGATCGCAACGGCGTGGATCTGGTGATCACCTGTACGGAGGCACGGCACTTCTCCGGACGCGGCCTGCTGCGCAACACCACCCTGTGGGCCTCGTGGTCGATCGTCGGTCCGACGCGGCGGGCCTACTTCGGCGGCGACACCGGATACACCAAGGCGTTCGCCGAGGCGGGCGCGGCGCTCGGCCCGTTCGATCTGACGCTGCTGCCGATCGGCGCCTACGACGAGCGCTGGCCGGACGTGCACATGAATCCCGAGGAGGCGGTCCGGGCACACGCCGATCTCTGCGGCGGGAATCCCGGCCACGGTCTGCTGGTGCCCATTCACTGGGCGACGTTCAATCTCGCCTTCCACGGCTGGTCGGAGCCGGTCGAGCGGATGGTGACCGCGGCACGCGCGGCGGGCACGACGGTCGCGGTGCCGATGCCCGGGCAACGCGTAGATCCCTCGAGTGCCCCACCTGGCGATTCCTGGTGGGAGAATGTTGGTTGAACGACTCCGGCTAATTGACGACAGGAAGGATTCACGGCGATGAGTTTCGCGGATACGGTCAAAGGCCTGGTCGGCAAGGGGAAGGATGTGGCGGCCAAGAACGCCGACAAGATCAACCAAGCGGTCGACAAGACCGGTGACTTCATCGATCAGAAGACGCACGGCAAGTACTCGGACAAGATCGCCAAAGGCAAAGAGGCCGCCAAGAAGGTGGTCCCGCCGGATCAGTCCGGACCGCACGCCTGAGACAGCGGCGGAGACCGGGCTGCGGTCTCCGCCGCTACACTTCCGATATGGCGGCCCGCCGAAAATTCGGTGGTATCGAGGTTGACCTGAGCAACCTCGACAAGGTGCTGTATCCGGCCACCGGAACCACCAAAGGCGAGGTCATCGCCTACTATTCGGCCATCGCACCTGCCATGTTGCCGCATCTCGCCGGGCGGGCGGTCACCCGGAAGCGCTGGCCCAACGGGGTCGAGGAACCGTCCTTCTTCGAGAAGAATCTCCCGTCGCATGCTCCGTCCTGGATCGAGCGGCGCTCCCTGCGGCATTCCGATCGCAAGGTCGTGTACCCGCTGATCGATTCCGAAGCCGGGCTGGCCTGGCTCGCGCAGCAGGCCGCGCTGGAAATCCATGTGCCGCAGTGGCGTTTCGCCGGTGCCGACATGGGTCCGGCGAGCAGGCTGGTGTTCGACCTGGACCCGGGCAAGGGGGCCGGTCTCGCCGAATGCGCCGAGGTGGCGCTCGCGGTGCGGGAGATGGTCGAGGGCATCGGGTTGCACGCGTTCCCGGTCACCAGCGGCAGCAAGGGAATACACCTCTACGTGCCGTTGGATCGGGAGTTGAGTTCAGCCGGCGCGTCGACGGTGGCCAAACAGGTGGCCACGAATCTGCAACGGCTGCACCCGGAGTTGGTCACGGCGACGATGGCGAAGGCGGCTCGGGGCGGCAAGGTCTTCCTCGACTGGAGTCAGAACAACTCCGCCAAGACCACCATCGCGCCCTACTCGTTGCGAGGGCGGACAGAGCCGAACGTGGCCGCCCCGCGCACGTGGGAAGAGATCGAGAACCGGAAGAAGCTGAGACATCTGCGGTTCGATGAAGTGCTGGCCAGGTACCGTACGGACGGTGACCTGCTCGCCGAGCTGGATCCGCCGTTGGCGCGCGACGACTCGTCCACGGCGCAGGCAGGCCCGGACGCGCTGACGCGGTATCGATCGATGCGTGATCCGTCCCGCACGCCCGAGCCCGTCCCCGCCGAGTCACCTGAGCCGGGGACGAACAACCGCTACGTCGTTCAGGAACATCATGCGCGTCGCCTGCACTGGGATGTGCGGCTGGAGCGTGACGGGGTCCTGGCGTCCTGGGCGGTGCCGAAAGGCCCGCCGACCTCCACCGATCAGAACCGCCTCGCCGTGCACACCGAAGACCATCCGCTGGAGTATCTCGATTTCCACGGCGCCATCCCCAAGGGCGAGTACGGCGGTGGCGAGATGACGATCTGGGACTCCGGCACCTACGAAACCGAGAAGTGGCGTGACGACGAGGTCATCGTGCGGTTCCACGGTAAGCGGCTCACCGGCCGGTACGCGTTGATCCAGACCAACGGCAACCAGTGGCTGATGCATCTGATGCGGGAACAGAGCGGAGCCGTACCGCGGGAGGAGCCGGACCAGCCGTCGGGCCGGATCATCCGGCCGTCCAACGGTCCCGGGCCGCTTCCACGTGGTTTGTCGCCGATGCTCGCGACTCCCGGCGACGTCGCGGAGCTCGGCGCGGGCGAGTGGAGCTTCGAGACGAAGTGGGACGGCTTCCGGCTGATCGCCGAGATCGATGTCGGCGCGATCACCTTGCGCAGCCGGGCGGGTAACGTCGTGACCGACCGCTACCCCGGCATCGTGGCGTTGTCGCGGGAACTGTCCGGCCACCGAGTGGTGCTGGACGGCGAGGCGGTCGTCTTCGACGACCATGGCGTCGCGAATGTCGCTCTGCTGCAAGCCGATGCGGCGCGGGCGGTGTTCGTCGCGTTCGACGTGCTGTATCTCGACGGCACCTCGCTGCTGCGCAAACGATATTCCGATCGCCGCAGGGTGCTCGAGGCGCTCGCCGCGAACGCTCCGTCGCTGGTGGTGCCGCCGCGACTGGACGGCCCTGGCGCGGAGGCTCTGCGCTTCAGCCGAGAGCACGGGCTCGAAGGGGTGATCGCCAAACGCAAGGATTCGGTGTATCTGCCGGGCAAGCGCGGGCATGCCTGGGTGAAACAGCGCAACTGGCGCACCCAGCGGGTGCTGATCGGCGGCTGGCGGCGCAGCACGGCACGGGACTTCAAATCCCTGTTGATCGGCATTCCGCACGACGGGCAGCTGTATTACGTCGGGCGGGTCGGCACCGGTTTCAGCGAGCCGGACATGCGGGAACTGGCCGCGCGGCTGCGCGAACTGGAACGCGGGACCTCGCCGTTCGACAACGACCTCACCGCCGAAGAACGCAAGGAGGCGGTGTGGGTGACGCCGGAAATAGGTGGCACCGTGCGGTTCATGAACTGGACCGAGGCGGGGCGAATGTGGCACCCGGCGTGGCTCGGCGCGGCGCCGGACGTGCGCGACGCTGGGTAGGGTTGTTGTTCCCAGCGCGAAACGAGGAGTGCACGGTGGACTTCAAGAACCTGGCAGGCAAGGCCATGGACCTGGCCCAGAAGAACGCGGACAAGCTGGACGCGGTGATCGACAAGGCGGGTGACCTCGTCGATGAGAAGACAGGCAAGAAGTACGCCAGGCAGGTCGACTCCGCCCAGGACGCCGCGAAGAAGGCTTTGCGGAAGCAGTGAGTTCGGAACGGGATCCGGCCACGGCCATGGCCGGATCCCGTTCAACTGTCAGTTGGTCGCCGCCAGCAGCGGGGTGATGGTGGCGCTGTCGGTCACCAGCGCATGGCCCTGGAATTCGAAGTCGTCATAGGCCCGCGCCATGGCCTCTTTGTCCCGGCCGCCGACCGCGTCGCTGATCACCACCGGGACGAAACCCAGATCGGTGGAATGCGTGACCGTAGGCGCGATCCCGATCTCCAGCGCTACGCCCGCGATCGCGTAGGCGCCGATGCGCAGGTCGCGCAGCATCGAGGCCAGCGGAGTCCCTTCGAACGCCGACATCGAGGTCTTGTCGAACACCACCTCGTCCGCTCTCGGCCGCAGCTCGGGAACCAGCTCGAAGGCCGGTGTGTCGCGTTGCAGGATGAAGCGCACCTTGTCCACCGAATCCACCTGCTGCCAGCTCATGGCCATGCGCAGCGCGAAGGCTCCGCTGAGGCGCTCGGGCAGGAAGAAATGGCGTAGGAAGATCACCGGGTAGCCACCCGAGCGCGCCGCATCGACCACTCCCACCACGCGTTCGATGATCTCCGGCCCGTCCGGCAACTGGCTGAGCACGCCGACCTGCATGTCGTAAACGATCACCGCCATCCGGTCCGGGGCGCACAGGTCGGCGAGTCCTTCGGGGATGTCCAGTCCGTTGCCATGCCGCATGCTCGGCTACTCCTCTTCGTGGCGCTCGCGCCGCGGACGGATCGCGCCCGACGGCTATTCGATTGCGCTGGGGGGATTTTCGCCAACACTGTAACCACCCCTGCGGACAGCTGAGGCGGTGGGTGTGACCTGCGATCGACCGTTGCCGGAGCGATCGGCCTCGAAGTACCGTTGAAGTCTCGAGGTCAGGGTGAACCGGCACCCACCGTACGGGACACCTGTCGCCTCTCGGGACTGGGGAGGCCCTGATGAAGGATGTTCACGGAGCGCTTGTCCTCGCGCGAGCCGGCAACCGGCCTGTGTGCGCAGCGATCCCGCGAATGCTTCTGTCCGCGCTGATCGTTCTGTTCGCCGGCCTCAGCGCCGCACCGGAGGCGTACGCCCAGCTACTACCGCCGGACCAGGACCCGTTCTACGCGGCTCCCGCGGATGTCGGTAGGTACCGCAACGGCGCCGTGCTGGATAGCCGCCCGATCGCCTTGTTCGGGCTACCTTTGCCGATTTCGGCATGGCAGGTGAAGTACCGGACCACGGACGCGAGCGACGATCCCGTCGCCGGTGTGGCCACCGTGATGGTCCCGATGCTGCCCTGGTTCGGCCCCGGCGTCCGGCCACTGCTGTCATACCAGGTACCCGAGGACAGTCTCGGCATCCGGTGCGCGCCGTCGTACGCGCTGCGCGGCGGCTGGGACACCGGCACGGTGAACACACTGATCGACACGCCGTTCATGGCCGAGGCGCTGCGACGCGGGTGGGCAGTGGTGGTCAGTGACTACGAGGGGCCGCGATCGCGGTTCCTCGACGGCGTGAACTCCGGACGTGGTGTGCTGGACGGTGTCCGGGCGGCCCGCGACTTCCCGCAGGCCGGACTCGGACCCGCGACGCCCGTCGGCGCCTGGGGCTACTCGGGTGGTGCGTTCGCCACGCTGTGGGCCGCGCAGATCCAGCCGCAGTACGCCCCGGACGTGCGGTTCGCGGGGATTACCTCAGGTGGCGTTCCAGCGGATTGGCCTGCCATAGCCGATGGCGCGGACGGTACGGTGCAGGCGGGGCTGGCGATGCTGATCTTGTTCGCGATCGCCCGCAACGATCCCGGCGCGGGCGTGCTGGAGTTGCTCAACGATCGCGGGCGCGCGGCACTGGTCGAGGACGGCGCGGCCTGCGGATCCGATCTGGTGCCGAAGTACGTCGGCGCGCGGGTCGAGGATTTCGCCCTCGTCCCGGATCTGCTCGCGCATCCGGCCTTCCGGGCCGCGACCGATGCCCAGGAACTCGGCGGCAGCGCGCCCGAGGCGCCGATGTACCTGTACCACAGCCGCACCGACGACGTGATTCCCGTGGCGGGTTTCACCGACTTGGTCGGCCGGTACTGCGCGCAGGGAGCGAGCGTCACCTCGGTGCACTCGATGCTGCCCACCCACAATCCGGCGGCGATCGGCGAGGCGCCCGGCGCGATGAACTTCCTCGCAGACCGGTTCGCGGGCCTGCCGGTGGCTCCCGGCTGCCGTGAACGGTGAGCGGTGAGCGCCGCAGCGTCGGTCACGCCAAGGCGCGCGCTACAGCCGCTGACGGATTCGGTCGCCTGCTCGGCTGCGCCTGGGGGCCGCGCCGGCTCCGCGAACACGAGAGCGCACCGAATCACAGTCGATTCGGTGCGCGTCGTGCCTCGAGGGCACGGGTCAGTTCTGCGGACGGCCGGTGGTGTCCATCCACTTCGTGGTGCCGGGCGGCGCGGCGAGGGTGCTGATCAGATCGATACCGGCGATGATCAGAGCCGGTCCGCCGACGACGACGGTCCCGATGATGCCGCCGATGCCCGCGCCCGCGAGCACGGTGCCGATTCCGATGGGGCCGCCGATGAGGCCGGTCAGCCCGACGATCGCTCCGATGACCGTGCCGATGAATCCGCCGACCGCGGTGGCGATGCCGAACTGCGACAGGAACGCGTCCTGCGCCCGCTGGTTCTCGAACGGCGACGCGACCGGTGTGGCCGCCGGGCGGGCCTGCGCCGCATCCTTCACGACGGTCAGCTCGAGCACCCGGCCCGCGTCGCGCACAACGTGGGGCATGGGATATTCGAGCCCGTCCTGCCGGAAGGCGAGCGGCAGCGTGACCGCGACGTTTCCGGCGGTGTCCTTGATGTCCACGGCGCCGGCGCGCGCCTCGAACGTGCCCGCGGTGAGCGTCGTGACGATCTTGTTCCCGACCAGTTGCGCTTCGTAGCCGATGTCCGGCACCGGCGCCGCGGCCGGTTGCGCGTGCGTGACGCCCGCTCCTACCGTGAGCGCGGCGATCAGTGGCGCGACTGCGGCGGTGACTTTCCGGAGAATCATTCTCGGTTCCAATCTTCATCAGGTTTCGAGCAATAGAGAACGCGGCACACGCCGAAAATCCTTCCCCCACTGGCGTGTAGATCCGTGATGTGATCAAGAAGACAGCTACTTCTGAGTGGTAACTGTACTGTGGCTGAGGGGGTTTAGGACCTTATTTTCAGGGGTAATCTTCCGCTTTTTTCCACCTATCCAGTGTTATAGCTGATAGCTATTCCACGGCAAGGGTGTTGAAGGTTCGGCCGCTTCGGTCGTGGTCGTTGAATGCGGCGCGGTGAAATCCTCGGAACGGATTGTCGATCTCGGTAGATCCCACGGAGGTTCACGAAAGAAATGTCGCGGTACATCAGGGGCTTTCGATCGCATCCCCGGAGGCGTGGGTGTGTGGAGACATCACCCGGCGCGCGGGATCGCGCAGCAAGCGGCGCGATCCGGGCCGCCCCACCGCTTGGTCGGGCACATGACAATCGGCTCTGCACTCCAGCGCCGGGGCGAACCTGTCAGCACTACCGATTGGTTTCCGTCGAAACGTGACCCGGGTGGGCTTGCAAATACTCGGCGAATCTCGGGGCCATAACTTCGCCAGGACTGTCAGCTCTTTCGGTGTGTGTTCAGAACAGCAAGTGCAGAGCAATGGAGCCGAGGCAGACGCCGACGATCAGCGCGAGCGCCAGCGCGTCGCGCAGGCCGGGAGCGCTGGGGTGGGCGGTGAGCTGCCCGGTGCCGCCGCGCGCGGTGATCGCCTCACCCAGTTCACCGGCACGGCGGGTGGACACCGCCATGGCCGCGGTGAGGATGTCGATGAGCGGGTTGTCGGCGGCTCGGGCGAGCCTGCCGTCCTTGGGGCGTAGGCGACGAGCGGCCCGCAGTACTCGAATCTCCTCCATGAGCAGCGGCAGACCGCGGAGGGTGAGCGCCACGACGACGGCCCACTCGTCCACCGGGATCCGAAGTCTGCGCAGCGGCGCACCCAGCTTGGCGAGAGCGGGGGCGATATCGCCCATCGGCGTGGTCCACGCGATGAGGAACGAGGCGGCGATCAGGATCAGGGTGAAGGTCGCGATCTGCGCGTAGCGCAGCACCGCCGCCCCGCCGACCGGCACGGTGATCAGGCCTCCGACGACGAACAGCGCCCAGAACCACCAGGGCAGACGCGGCAGTGTGCCCAGCGGCAGCCGGGCGGCGACGCCGACGAACACGAGGAACGCCGTCATCACACCGAGCACCGGCCAGGACGGCAGGAACATCAGCACCAGGCTGATCAGGAACACTCCGATCATCTTGGTACCCGCCCACAGGCGATGCACCGGGCTGGCGACGGGCACTTGGCGCAGCAGGACGGTGCTCATGATCGACCTCCGTGCTCGAATCGCCACGCTGTCTCACCCGTGGCGCGCAATGCTCCTTGCCCGGGATCTGCTTGCGCCGCGGCCTTGCGCGCCGCCGGCGTGGCGTCCCATGCGGCCTCCGCGCTCAGAATGCGTCCCGAGCGCAGGTGTACCGTGCGGTCGCACACCGCTGCCATGTCGGCCACGTCGTGCGAGATGACGATCAGCGTCAATCCGGAATCCCGCAGGCGCGCGAGCAACTCCACGATGTCGGCCCTGCCCTCCGGGTCGAGGCCGGCCAGTGGTTCGTCGAGCACGACCACCTGAGGATGGCTGGCCACGATCGCGGCGAGAACCACGCGTTTGGCCTGGCCGCCGCTGAGTTCCTCGATCGAGCGCGCGGCCAGTGACCGGTCCAGCCCGACCGCGTCCAGCGCGCGCCCGACCGCACCGGAGCCCGTTGCCCGGCCGCCCCAGTCCGCGATCTCCGCGCCGACGGTCTGCTTCTGCAATTGCAGGCGGGAATGCTGGAAGGCCAGCTCCACCCGGCCGATCTGTTTGCTGATCGGCTTGCCGCGCAGTTCGCAGCGTCCGGAACTCGGTTCGATGAGGCCCGCCATGATCCAGGCGAGGGTGGACTTGCCCGAGCCGTTCCCGCCGACGATGAGCAACGCCTCACCCTGCCGGACGGAGAGGTCGACGCCGTGCAGGGCGGGCGCTTCCCACGGCGTCGCGCGGTTGTAGGTGTGCCGGACATCGCGCAGTTCGAGGATCGGCTCGCCCATCGGCCTGCGCCGGGTGTCGCGCACCGGACGTGGCCACGCGGGCAGCCGCTCGACCGACCGTCCCGCCGCCAGGTGCACGATGCGGTCCGCGGCCGCGGCGTCGGCTTCGTGGTGGGTCACCAGCACCACGGCCATCGGATGCCGTTTCGGCAGCGCGGCCAGCAGTTCCACCAGTTCCCGGCGCCCGTCCGGATCGACCATCGAGGTCGCTTCGTCGGCGATCAGCAGTGCGGGCCGCCGGGCCAGCGCCGCCGCGACCGCCAGCCGCTGCTGCTGTCCGCCGGACAGCGTGGCGGTCTCCTTCGCCCCCATTCCGGCGAGACCGACTTCCTCGAGCAATCCGTCGACGTCCACTTCGGCGGCCAGCCGCTGGGGCAGTCCCCACACGACGTCGTCGGCGACGAGCACGCCGAGGGTCTGGCTCTCCGGTCGCTGCAATACCAGCGCCGTCCCCCCGAGCCTGCCGAGTCCGGCCGACCCGGGACGCTGCACCGATCCCGAGGTCGGCGGTAATCCGGCGAGCAGACGGGTCAGCGTCGACTTGCCCGAACCGTTGTGCCCTACCACGGCGACGAATTCGCCGACCTCGACGGTCAGGTCGATCTCGCGCAGCGCCTCGCGCATCGCGCCGGGGTAGCGGAAACCGGCATCGCGCAGCGTGACCGGCAACGGCGCGATGGGCCGATCGTCCAGCGGTGCGTCGAGCCGGTCCCGGCCGGGCAGCCAGGCGAGCCGGTCCAGCACCGAGCCGAGGACGTACCAGGAGAACATGCCGGTGGCCACCATGCCGAGCGCGATGCCGCCGCCCATCCAGACCCACCACCAGCGCAGCACCGCGTCGGTCAGGTCCGCCACGAACTGCCCCAGCGGCGCCAGTTGCGCCTCACGCGCGAGATCCTGCAAGCCGCGCGAGAGGTTGCGGATGTTGTCGAAGAACAGGTTGCGCACGGTGGACAGCACCAACAGCGATCCGACGGCGAACGCCGCCCAGGCCAGCCCGGCAAGCAGCGAGAGCCCGAACACCGCGACGACACCACCCCCGCGCCGCTTCACCGTGCCGATGATCCCGCCCATGGTCGCCGCCGCGACCAACGCCGTCGCCGACGCCATACCGGCCGCGACGAAGGTGACCAACGTCGCCGCGATCGTCGCGGTGACCAGGGCGCGCAGGCGGAACCGGTGCGCGATAAGCCCGATCGGGACCGCGGCGACCAGCTGCAGGGCGGCGGCGAACGGGACCACCGATCCGACGGTCACCAACCCGACGGTGGCTCCGCCCAGCACCGCGCCGGTGGCCAGCTCGATCGGACGCAGCGGCCCCCGCACATCCGGGTCGCCCGGACGGGGCAGTTCATTCACAGCACAAGTCTGCCAGCCCGGCGAGGTCGGCCGGGTCAGGGCGAATTCGAGTGAGGCTCTCGACGCCGCCGTCCGTCACGAGACCGGTGTGAGGGTGTAGTGGCTTGGGTCGAGGCGACGGGTGTGGCGGCGGTAGCTGGTCTGCGAGCCGGGCCAGTTGTTGGTGATGCGGCCCGCGGCGTTGCGGTACCAGCTGGAGCAGAAGTTCCACGGCGTCCGGGCCAGGCGTTGCTGGAGAGCGGTGTTGTAGTGCTCCTCCAGATCGGCGCGAACGTCGACGCAGTGGCCGGGGTGGTCGGCGAGCAACTGCACGGCCTGGCGGATGTAGCGGGTCTGCGACTCGATCATGTAGATGATCGAGCCGACGCCGAGATTGGTGTTCGGGCCGTAGACCAGGAACAGGTTCGGGAAGTCGGGCACGGT
Source organism: Nocardia sp. CY15 (assembly GCF_009829295.1). NCBI lineage: Bacteria > Bacillati > Actinomycetota > Actinomycetes > Mycobacteriales > Nocardiaceae > Nocardia > Nocardia sp. CY15. The sequence continues at coordinate 106,896 of NZ_VUOT01000011.1, read as the reverse complement.
GATGCCGTAGTACGCGTGCGCGCCGTCGGCCCAGGCGTCGGCCAGCTTGCGGCCCCCGCGGCCGTAGATGTCCATCGGCCACAGGAACTCCGTGCCCTTGAAACCGGTGCCGTAGACGATCACGTCCGCCTCGTGCGTGACTCCGTCGGCGGTGCGTACGCCCTGCGGGGTGATCGCGCTGATCGCCGTGGTCTCCACCCGCACGTTCGGTTGGGTGAGCGCGGGGTAGTAGTCGTTGGAGAACAGCGCGCGCTTGCATCCGATCGGATAGCCGGGCGTGAGCTCGGCCCGCAATCGCGGGTCCTCGACCTGTTTGGCGAGGTGCCGGGAGGCGATGCGGCCCACCAGCCGTGCGATGGCAGGGACCTCCACCAGCCCGAGGGAGACGAACTCCGCGATCGACCACCACCCGAACCGCTCGGCCAGCAGCGCGCCCGGTACCCGCGCGAACAGGTTGTGCTGGATCGGCGAGTAATCGGTGTCGAACTTCGGGATCACCCATGCGGGAGTGCGCTGGAACAGCGTGAGGTGGGCGACCGTGGGCTGGATTTCCGGGATGTACTGCACGGCGCTGGCTCCGGTGCCGACGCAGGCGACGCGTTTGCCGCTCAGGTCGACGTCGTGGTCCCACTCGGCCGAATGGAACGACGGGCCCGCGAAGGTGTCGATGCCGGGAATGTCGGGCATGGACGGACGCGACAGCTGACCCACCGCAGAGATCAGCACGTCCACGATCCGGGTATCCCCGTCGGCGGTGCGGACGGTCCACCGACCGGTGGCGTCGTCGAACTCGGCGTCGGTGACGCTCGTGCCGAAGCGGACCGACTCCAGCACGCCGTGCCGTTCGGCGACGCCGCGCAGGTATTCGTGGATGGCGGCACGCCCGGAGTACCGCTGCGGCCAGTCCGGCTTGGGTTCGAACGAGTACGAGTACAGCGGGGACGGCACGTCGCAGGCCGCGCCGGGGTAGGTGTTCTCCCGCCACACCCCGCCGATGTCCTCGGCGCGCTCCAGAATGGTGATGTCGTCGAAGCCGTTGCGGCGCAGTTCGACCGCCATGCCGATGCCGCCGAAGCCCGCCCCGATGACGAGGATCGATGGCCGACGGCGCCCTGTCATGTGACACTCCTCACTCCGACCGTAGCTGACTCCACTGTAGGAGCCGCCGTGCCGTCGTATAGAGAAATTCGGCCATAATGTCCGCGTGGAGCGGGTACAGGATCCGGACATCCGCGATTGGAACTTTCCGCGCGGCGTGGCCAGCGTGGCGCTGATGGTCGGCTACGCGGCCGAACACGGCGTTCCCGCCGCCCCCATGCTGCGCGGCACCGCGCTCACCGAGCAGCAATTGCGCGATCCGGACGCACAGATCGATGCGGACACCGAGCTGGCGGTCGTGCGCAATCTCGTCCGTGAGCTCGCCGGCCGGCCCGCGCTGGGCGTGGAGATCGGTCGCCGCTACCGGATCACCACCTTCGGCATCTTCGGCTTCGCCTGCGTCAGCAGCCCGACGCTGGGTGAAGCGATCAGCTTCGCGCTGCGTTATCTGGACCTCAGCTTCACGTTCTGCCTGCCGGTGGCCGAGTGGGGCGACAGCGAGTTCGTCGCGGTGGTGCACGACGAGTCGGTGCCGACGGACGTGCGCCAATTCCTTGTCGAACGCGACGTCACCGCGATGCATCGGGTGATGAGCGATCTGCTCGGCACCCCCTTGCCGCTGACCAGGGCGGAATTCCGTTTTCCCGCGCCCGCTCACGCGGACCGAATCATGGACGTCACCGTGGTCGCGCCGCGTTTCGGGATGCCGCGCAACCTGTTCGCGATCGAGCCGATGCTGCTGGAACAACCGTTGCCGCAGGCCAACGAGCACACCTGGGCGATGTGCCTGGCGCAGTGCCGTGATCTGGTGCACCGCCGCAGGGCCCGCACCGGCATCGCGGCCGAGGTACGCGAGCGGCTGGTGCCGCGCGGCGGCGCGGACGGGTTCGCCGCGCCGCCCGGCATCGACGCGGTGGCGAACGATCTCAACATGAGCACGCGCACGCTGCGGCGTCATCTGGACGCGGCGGGCACCAGCTATCGCGCGTTGCTGGACGAAGTACGGCGCGCTCTGGCAGAGGAAATGCTCACCGCCACACCGCTTTCGGTGAGCGATGTGGCGATCCGGCTCGGCTATGCCGAAGCCTCGACTTTCATCTTCGCCTTCAAAAGGTGGACCGGTAACACGCCGGCGGCCTACCGCCGGGAGCGCGCCGTCCGGCGTTAGGCGCCTTCGCCGCGGCCGCTCCGGCTGCCGGTGTAGGCCAGCTCGCGGATCTTGCCGACGGCTTTCGGGAACAGCTCCACCTCGGGCGGATGGTTCAGCATCGGATCGAAGTAATCCGTTCGGTGCTCGGCGGATTCCGCGGGACGCAACGTGAGTTCGGCGACCCGCCAGGCCGATCCGACGAGGCGGCTCGCGGTGAGGGTGAAGCTCACCAGGTCTTCGTTCAAGTGGGCTTGCATCGACTCGAGCGACGCCGAGGCCGGTTGAACGCTGTCCGGTTCGGCGAAGAACCAGGTCGGCGCGGAGTTGTCGATCCGGTAGGGCATCAGGCAGCCGTAGCGTGCGCTGGCCCAGCCGCGCGCCGGGGTGATCACGAAGCGGCCGAGTGGTCCCCGGCCGGTGGTGGCCAACGCGAAATCCCAAGGCTGGTCGTCATGGCCGAGCACCCGGAAGGCCAAGCCCAGGACATCGGGCAGTCCGTCCGGCATCCCGACACCCTTGGACAGCCGTGCGATCACCGCGCGATCACCGGGGCCGAACAGCGGCTCGAACTCGGGTTCCGCGTGCAGACGACCGGCCAGGTGCAACCCGTTCGGGTGGAATACCCGCGCATGCCGGATCCGTGCTCCGGCCGCGAACGCGTTCTTCACCACTGCGGCTGGTAGATCGACCATGGTGATCCTCCCGGGTAGGCGTCGTGTGCCTCCCGATTGCCCCGGCTCGTGCCAGGTAAACCGCGCTCAGGCCGGTTGCACGCCGATCCGGCCGCTCATCGGAACGGACCGGAAATGGGTGGTGAGCCGGTGGTCGTCATCGATGACGTGCAGCGAGACCGCCGGGTCAGGGGCGTAGTCCATGACGTGATCGGGCAGGTCGAGTTCCCACTCGCCGCTCAGCACCGACGCGGTGCTGGGGGCGACCAGCAGCGGGCGTCCCCCGAACGTGGTGGTCGCGGCCGAATGCGCGTGGCCGGTGAGCACGGCGACGATCCGGTCGTCACCGGCGACCAGGTCGGCCAGCCGCTGCGGGTCGGCGAGGGAGATCTCGTCGACGATCGGGCTGAACAGGTGCGCGGGGGGATGGTGCAGCGCGAGCAGGATCGGCTTGCCCGCGGGCGCGGCGTCGAGCACCTCGCCCAGCCACCGGTAGGTCTCCTCGGCGAGTCGACCGCCTGCCTCGCCCGGGACGCTCGAATCCAGCAGCGCGATGGTGAGATCGCCGATGCGGTGCACGTGGTTGATCGGTGCGTCGGAGGTGGGCTCGCCGAGCAGGCCGGTGCGGAACCCGGCGCGGTCGTCGTGATTGCCGGGGATGGCGTACACCGGGGTCTCGGCGTGGAACGCGAGCTTGGCCTCCGCGTACTGCTCGGGTTTGCCGGATTCGGTGACGTCGCCGGTCACCAGGATGGCATCGGGTCTGCGGCGCAGGCCGGCGAGGAACGCCATGACCCGCTGTACACGTTCGGCGTTGCGGGTGCCGAGATCGAAATGTGTGTCGCTGACCTGAGCCACCAGGATCATCGGCATTCGCTTTCGCTAGGGGTTCGCTGCACTGCGTCAGAGTGTGCGCGCGTCGCGCCCGCCGCACGCCATCAGGCTAATTGACCTGCGTATTACGCGTCGCCATGACGCTCGCCACCGCGCGAATGATGTCCGCCGGTATGTGCGGAGAGTCACATTGTGAAGTGTGTGGTGGTGCTGGTCGGGGCTCCGTATCGAGCGGTCCCGGCACATGGAAGGTGGCGCCGATGCCCGTGCTTTTGGAAACGTCAGGATGCGGGCGGTTCGGACACCGCGTCGGAGAGGGTGCGCAGGGCGCGCAGGAAAACGCGGCGGTCCGATGCGGGAAGCCGTTCGAGCAGGCGGTCCTCGCCGGCCTGGATGTCGTGCTGGGCGCGGTCGCGCAGATCGCGGCCCGCGTCGGTGAGCGACACCAGGTTGACCCGCCGGTCCGCGGGGTCCGGCTCGCGGGTGATCAGTCCCCGGCGCTGGAGTTCGTCGAGCACGCCGATGATGCGGGTCTTGTCCGCGCCGATCGCCTTGGCCAGCGCCGCCTGGGTGTGGACGGGTTCGGAGTCGAGGCCGAGCAGCACGGCGTAGCCCCACATCGACAGCTCGTGGCGCTCCAGCACGGGCAGCTCCAGGGCCATCAACGCCCGGCCGAGCGGCACGAGCATCGCGGCGAGATCGGGACGGACGTTCGGCATGGATCGACGATACTGCTTGGCAAATCGTACGCTTAAGCTTACTATAAGCTCATGCTTACTGAATCTATGGAAGATATGCGCGCCCGTCACGCCCGTTCGGTTCGATTGACCGTGGACGTCGTCGCCCGCGTGCGCCCTGATCAGCTGGATGCCGAAACCCCTTGCATTGGTTGGCGTCTACGTGACCTGCTGGAACACATGACCGCGCAGAATCACGGCTTCGCCGCTGCCGCGCGGGGCGGCGACGATCCCGGGGTCTGGGCTGTCCGCACGTCCGCCGATCCGGTCGCCGCCTATCTCGCCTCCGCCGACGACGTGGTCGCCGCCTTCGCCGCGCAAGACGTCTTCGAGCGCTCGCTGGCGTTTCCGGAAGCGCCTGGCCACCCTGTTCCCGCCACCCAGGCGATCGGCTTCCACCTGGTGGACAGCGTCGTCCACGCCTGGGACGTCGCACGATCGATCGGAGAAACCGTCACTCCCGATCCGGCCGTAGCCGAAGCGGCGCTGAACATAGCCCTCGCCGTCCCCGACGGCCCCGAACGGTCCGCCCCCGGTTCGGTCTTCGCGCCGGCGCTGTCCGTCCCGGAACAATCCTCGACGCTCGACCGCATCCTCTTGCTCCTCGGCCGCTCCCCGAACTGGCCGAGCTGACCGTCCGCCCGTCGCTCCCAAGGCTTTCCGCTGCTCGCACCGGCGGCGAATATGTGCACAGCCCGCCTGGGGATGACTGTGGAGGAAACGGAGTCGACGCCCAGGTGACCGACACCGGGCTGTAAGCGGAAGGGGATCGCGGGCGGGGTCAGCCGAGGGTAGGCAGCAGGCCGGCGGCGTGGGCGAGGGTCGCCGGGTCGGCGGATTCCCCCGGCGGGCCCCAGAACTCGGTGTCGGGTTCGGCGGTCAACCTCAGTTCCGGCGGGGTGCGCCAGGAGGCGGTCAGGCCCAGGCGCCAGGAATGCAAGTAGGTCCGTTGGTGGGCGCCGGAGCGATCGAACAAGGGGTCGCCGACGATCGGATGTCCGGTCCAGGCGAGATGGACGCGAATCTGGTGACGGCGGCCGGTGACGGGGCGCAGCGCGAGGACAGTGTGCGCCGGGGCGCGCAGCACGGTCACGAAATGGGTGAGCGAGGGATAGTTCTTGGCGGGCAGCAGGTCGGTGTCCTCGACGAACCAGCGGCCCTCCCGGCAGCGGATGCTTTCGCGCGGGGCCGCGATGCGCACCCGGTTCTTGCGTCCCACGCTGAGCGGCAGATCGATCACGCCGGAATCGGGCAGGCCGGTGGCCGCGACGACGGCCAGATACGCCTTGTCGGCGGTCTGTTTGTTGAACTGCCTGGTCAGCTCACCGTGCGCGGGCAGTTCCTTCGCGAAGAGGATCAGGCCGGAGGTCACCTTGTCGATCCGGTGCACCGGATAGAGCGTTTCACCGGAGGCGGCCGCCAACTCGACGAGGTCGGTATCGTGGCGCTCCCCGGTGACGGAGATTCCGGCGGGTTTGTGCAGAGCCAGAATCGCCGCGTCCTCCTCGACGAGGGAACGCGCGCGCAGCTGTGACCAGTCGGTGTCCACCGGACGAGCCTAGGGCGGCTGTGGTCGGCTGCGGCACGCGGTCGCGGCTACCTGCCGTTCTTGCCGTTACGGCGGAGCAGGTGCGGGCGCAGGCGATTGAAGCCGCGCACCCGGACGCTGCGCAGGTGCTTGATGGTGAACGAAGGGTCGCCCTCCAACGCGGCGGCGGCGTGGTCGTCGATCAGGACGGTGCCCGGCCGCGCGACGCCGGTGAGCCGGGACGCGATGTTCACCACCGAGCCGTACAGATCTCCGAAGCGTTGCAGGACCGGGCCGTAGGCGATGGCGACACGCAGGTCCGGGGTGCCGCCGACCATCATGGTCGACTCCTGGATGGCCAGGGCGGTGCGGGCGGCCTCGGTGGCGCTCTCGGTGGCGAACATGACTTCGTCGCCGACGTTCTTGATCACCCATCCGCCGTTCTCGGTGATGGCGGCGGTGGTGGTGGATTCGAACGCCTCGAGCAGCATGGACAGCTCGTCGGGGTGCAAATGCCTGGTCAGCCTGGTGTAGCCGACCATGTCGGCGAAACCGACGGCCAATTCGCGCACCGACTCACCCGCGCTCGTCCCCGGGTCGAGCGAGCGCGACAGCGCCGCGGCGAGATGCCGTCGCCACGCGTAGATGTTCAGCTGCTCGAGCGTGGCGATGGCGCCTTCGGTGGCGATGCGCACGGCCTCCTCCGGGTCGGCGGCGGGGTCCATGCTCGCGATGCGCTCCTCGATCTCCGCCAGCACCAGGTCCACCTGCCATTCGGCCAGCCGCGCCATGCCCTGGCCGAGCGTGCGCGCGGTCGCCGACTGCTGCCGGGTGTCCGCCGCGGCCAGGACGGTCAGCTGCTCGAAGTTGCGAACCGCGGCGACGTCGGCGTCGGCGTAGTCGACCGCCGCGTCTCCGATACTCGACGGGAAACCGAGCGCCAACCACAATCGCTTCGTCAGCGCCGTCGTCGTCCCGGACCGCTCCGCGACCTCGGTGCGGTCGTACCGGCGCGCTCCGTCGAGCAAATAGGACTCGACGATCGACCGCACCAGCTCGGACCTCTCGGTGGGCACCATGATCGGTACCTTACGGGCCACCTCCGAAGAGTCCGCGTCCATTGGGTGAGTTCACATAACTCCGTCTACCCGAGGTCGAGTTCGGCCCCGCACCGACAGCGTGTGCGTCCTCTGTGACCACCGAGACGGTCCCCGCCGTGCCGTGTGGGCTCGGTCGGTACACCCGCGCGCCGGCGGCGGGTATGCGCTCGGGCGCGAACGGATTCGATCGCGCAGCGCCAGGGCTAGATGGTGGTGGACGGAGTGCGCCCGCGGAAGGTGCGGCGGAGGTCGTCGACCCATTCGGCCGGTATTTCCCACGGGATGAAGTGCCCGCCGTGGTGGTGGGCGGTGAGGTTGACGTGGTTGTACCAATCGCCGCGGTCGCTGTCGAGGAAGCTTTGCACCCGGCGGTCGGTGGTGACGCCGGGCGGGTTCTCGTAGCCGACGAAGGTGATGCCGGTGGGAGCCTCGACGGGGGGCTGCCGGTCGTGCGAAGGGCGCCACGGGTAGCGATTGTTGTTGGCGTAGGTGCGGATCGAAGAGCCGATGGAGTTGGTGACCCAGAAGATCATCGCGTGGGTGAGCAGGTCGTCCTTGCTGAAGACGGACTCGATGTCGCCGCCGTTGTCGCTCCAGCTCACCCAGCGTTGCAGGATCCAGGCGAGCAGTCCGGCGGGCGAGTCGGACAAGCCGTAGGCGAGGGTGCTCGGTTCGAGCACATGCGCGGCCAGGTGGACGGCGAAGCGCCGTTCCAGCGCGATGATCCGGGCGCGCACGTCGGCGGGCAGGCCGTCCGGAATGGGTCTGCCGCCGGTGATGTCCCAACCGCGGTCGCCGTCGAACAGGGTGAGCTTCTGGCCGGAGCCGATGTGGATGCCGTACAGCTCGTCGGCGTACTTGTGCCCGAGCTGCCCCGTGACCAGCGCGCCGACATCACAGCCCGCCGCGGCGTACTTCGTATGACCGAGCGTCTCGGTCATGAGAACGTGCCAGAGGTCGGCGACCTTCCAGAAGTTCATGTCCGGGTTATCCGGCAGCGGCGCGGAGAATCCGAACCCGGGGAACGAGGGGACGATCACCTCGAACGCATCGGCAGGGTCGCCGCCGAATGCCGCGGGGTCGGCCAGCGGGTCGACAACCTTCGCCCAGTGCCAGAATGTCCAGGGCCACCCGTGGGTGAGGAGCAACGGAGTCGGGTTCGGCCCGGCGCCCGGCTTTCGCATGAAATGCACCGGCACGCCGTCGGTCTCGACGAAGTAGTGCTCGTAGGCGTTGATCGCGGCCTCGGCGGCGCGCCAGTCGTAACCGGTGCGCCAGTACTCGACCAGTTCCTGGAGATAGGTCCGCGATACGCCGTAGGACCAGTCCTCATTACCCGCGTCGACCGGCCAGCGCGTCAGCTCGAGTCGTCGCCGCAGATCGGTGAGCACCTCGTCGGACACATGAATGGGCGTGGACTCCAGCGGGAACGGCCGCTTCTCGACTCCACGGGAACGCTCATGACTCACCGGGCCAGTATGCTCCGCGCGTTCTCCGTGTTCGGCGTCAGTTCACCCGACGCTGCCGATCAGTCGTGTCCTTTTCCGGTGTGCGGAGAAGGCGGATTTGATCACGGAGGTCATCGCAACCCTCGGCGCACCGCGATAACGTCGGGCCGACGGATGGATCTCTGATCGGAGGGCGCTGTGGTCAAGACCGGAGGGGCTGCGAAGCTCGAGGTCACGGAGGGTGCGCTGACGCACGGCATGCCGTACTTCGCCATCGGTTCGGGTCGGCCACTGGTGTTCCTCCGGTGGTTCACCCCCGACCACGCGAATCCGCACGGTTGGATGCGTGACTCCGAGATCAAGGTGCTGCGGCCGCTGGCCGGGCACTTCCGCGTCTTCGCGGTGGGCCGCGCGCCCGGCATGGCCGAGGGCATCACGATGGCCGAGATCGCCGCCGAGCACGCGGACGCGCTGCGCGGCGAGTTCGGCGAGCCGGTCGACGTGCTCGGCATCTCCTCGGGTGGTTCGGTGGCATTGCAACTCGCCGCCGACCATCCGCGAGTCGTGCGCCGCCTTGTCGTCGCGTCATCCGGATGCCGTTTGGATCCGGCCCTCAAGGAAGGGCAGATGCGTTACGCCGAAGCCGCTTTGCGGGGGCGGCGGGCGATGCACCACTTGGCGGCGAGCGCCGTGTCCTCGCCCGTCGCCGCCCGCTTCGCGGCGGCCGCCATGTGGCTGATCGACCCGCTGACCCGCCCCCGCAACCCTGCCGACACGCACGCCTTCCTGCGCGCAGAAGACGCGTTCGACCTCACCGAGCGCCTCGGCGACATCCAGGCGCCCACCCTCGTGATCGGCGGCGAACGAGACGCCGCCTACAGCCTGGCCACCTTCCGCCGCACCGCCGACGGGATTCCCGATTCCCGCCTCGTCATCTATCGCGGCGCCGGCCACATGGGCGCGGTCAAACATCCCCGCTTCGCCGCCGACGTCACCGACTTCCTCACCCAGCCTGCCTGACCCCGTCACCGGCTTCGCTGGCGCGGTCGCTCCTCGCCCAGGCCGAGGCCGCTGTGCATCGGCCGTGGTCACTGGGAACCTGTTCGGGCGTCGTCCGACCGGTGGTCAGGGCCTGGGGGTGGGGGTCCAGTAGCCGCGGCGGTGGTTCCGGATGGCTGCGCGGGCGGCCGTGTGGAGGCGTTCGGTCAATTCGGCGGGAGCCGGCAGGTCGTCCCACGTCCAGCGGACGACCGTCCAGCCGAGGGCTCGGAGTCGCTCGTCGCGCAGCTCTCGCGCGGTGATTGCCTGCGCGTCGGGTGAGAGACCGCCTGACGCGGCTCGGTGGTCGGGTTTCCCGTCGAACTCGCCGACCACGCCGAGGTCGGGGAACAGGAAATCGACGCGACCTACGCATATCTCGTTTTCGGAGAAGACGCGCGCGTGCACCTCGGGAGCGGGGAAGCCGCCCTGGCGCAGCAGGATCCGGCTGCGGGATTCGCCGACGCTCTCGCTGCGGCCGTCCAGGAAGTCCAGGACCAGGGCAGCTCGGCGGCATCCGGGCCGCTGCCGGGCCCGGCGGAGGTGTTCGCGCAGTTCGGTGGTGGTCGTCAGACCCTGACGCAGTGCGGAATCGCCCACGGCCACCGACTGTTCGAACCCTTCCGAGCGCGCGATATCGAGGACGGTGCGCGCCGGGGTGGTCACGCGTACGTTGTCGACCAGGGTGATCTCGTCGGGCTCCACCCGGGCGGAGTGGACCACGACCCGTCTGCTCAGCCGGCCGCCGTTGATTCGATTCCTGGTCAGATGGACGCGGTCGAGCCGAATGCCCCAAGTGGGCAGCCCGTGCAGCACTGCCGCGGAGCAGTGGCTCGTGATGGCGGAGTCGGACGTGGACTCCGCGGTCGCCAGCGTCAGCAGCAGATGCCGACCGGGCGCACCGAGCCCGGATCGCGGTGCGGTCAGATAGTGCCCGGCCCGCAGCCGCTGCCATTGTCCGGTCCGGCACAGCCGGTACAGCGCCTTGTCGGATAGACCCGATGCCAGCGCTTGCCGACGCGAGATCAGTTGCGGTGCTTCCATACCGACGATCGTGATCGATCACCGCCCGGGAGACGCCCGCCGATGCGGTGAATGTGGACAACTCGCGGGCTGTGGACAACCGCGATGCGGAATCAGCCCATCTGCGTCATGCCCGCCGCCACCACCCGCGCCACGTTCAGCACTTCGTCGGCGGTGGGCAGTGGCACACCGTCGAGGGCGTGCAGCCGGTCCGTGTGGGCGATGGCGAACATCGCCGAGACCCAGGCCGCGGCACACGCGCGCAGGGTTCCCGGGTGGACCGGACCGGGGGCGCTCGCCTGGAGCACCTTGGCGGTCACATCTAACATCTGATCGCGCAGGCGGCGCAGCTGCCGCCGGACGTCGGGGTGGGTGTCGGCCTCCCGCCACAGGATCACCCGCAGCACCGACGAGTGGTGGTCGCGCAGGTTCAGCGCGGCATCGAGGTTGACCAGGCTCGCCGCCGGATCACCAGGCGTCACCACCGTGCCGATGTCGTCGATCGGCTGCGCGGGCACCCGCTCGGACATCAAGGCGGACAGGATCGAATCCTTGGTCGGGAAGTAGTAGAAGACGAGTCCTTTGGGGACACCGGCCGCGGCGGCGATGGCCGCCGTCGCGGTGGCGTCGAATCCCTGCGCCGCGAAGAGTTTCTCCGCGGCGTCGAGGATGAGCTGCCGGGCGTCGCCGTCGGCTTTCGCGCTGCGGCGACGCCCGGCGCGCCGGGTCTTCGGCATCTGCATCAGTGATGCGGAGCCATGCCGTGCAGACGTCCCGACACCGCGGGCAGCGCCGCTACCGCGACCACCACCGTCACTATTCCGACCACCCATGCGGTCCAGGATGCGCTGCGGTACTCCGTGAAATCCATGACCCACGGTGAGAGGAACAGCAGCGCGCCGCACAGGCCCATCACGTAGTCGGCCGCCGCCATTTCGGGGCGGGCCATCTGCGCGAGACCGGTGAGGGCGATGAGTACGCCGAGCACGATCAACGACCACATGGCGTTGTCGTTGGTGTCCACCCAGAGGGGGGACAGCGCGGTGAAGGCTCCGAGTACGACAGCCAGGAAATCCTGCGCGCGGCTCTCGGTGAACATATGTACCTCCTCGGGCTGTGACTATGTCCTGTCCTCGGTTTAGTCCTGATTGACCGCCCGGTCAATATCGGAACGGCTACGATTGCGTCGCTGTTGCCCGGCCCTCTCGGCGTGATCGTCCTCACAGAGGCCGGAGCCATGCAGAGGTTAGGGTGGGCTTCGTCTCACCGCCGGTTCCGCGGAATCGGCTGCCGGGTTCCAATGAAGGGATGGCCGCATGACCGCGCCGATCGTGATCGTCGGAGCCGGCCTCGCCGGCCTGCGCACCGCGGAAGAATTGCGCCGCGCGGGCTACGCCGGTGAACTCGTGCTCATCGGTGACGAGTCGCGGTTGCCCTACGACCGGCCCCCGCTGTCCAAGCAATTCGTGCGCGGCGAAACCGACGACACCACATTGCGCCCGAGCGAGTTCTACAGCGAGAAGCGCATCGATCTGCGGTTGAGCACGGAAGCGGTCGGCGTCGACGCCGACGGCCGCCGCGTCCGGCTCGCCGACGGCACGACGCAGGATTACGACCAGCTGATCGTGGCCACCGGGCTGCGCCCGCGCCGCCTTTCCGGCCTGCCCGATCTCCAGGGCGTGCACGTGCTGCGCGGCCATTCCGACGCCGTCGCTCTGCGCGCCGATCTGAACGCGGCCACGACGGCGCTCGTCGTCGGCGCCGGGTTCATCGGCTGCGAGCTGGCCGCAAGCTTCCGTGCGCACGGGGTGCACGTCGTGCTGATCGAACCGCAGGCGACGCCGCTGGCCTCGGTGCTCGGCGAACAAGTGGGCGAACTGGTCGCGCGGATGCACCGCGCGGAAGGCGTCGACCTGCGCTGCGGCACCGGCCTGGACACTCTTTTCGGCGACGACGCCGGGCGGGTTTGCGGGGCGCGGCTGTCCGACGGTACGGAGGTCGCCGCCGGCCTCGTCGTGATCGGGGTGGGCTCGCGGCCGGTCACCGAATGGCTGAACGATTCCGGGATCGCGCTGGCCGACCCGGCGGCCGGTGGCGGCGTGCTCGCCGACGAGGTGGGGCGGACCTCGGCCGAAGGCGTGTGGGCGGTCGGCGACGTGGCGGCGTGGCTGCACGAGACCGGATCGCGCAAACGCGTCGAACACTGGACCAACGCGGGCGAACAGGCCAAATTGGTCGCCTGCGCGCTGCTGGGAGCCGACCTGCCCACGGCCGCCCGCGTCCCGTACTTCTGGAGCGACCAGTACGACGTCAAGATCCAGGCTCTCGGCACCCCCGGCGCGACCGACGAGGTGCACATCGCCTCCGACGACGGCCGTAAGTTCCTCGCCTACTACGCGCAGGGCGGCAATCTCACCGGTGTCGTCGGCGCGGGCATGACGGCCCAGGTCATGAAGGCGCGCGCCAAGATCGCGGCGGGCGCTCCGGTGACCGAACTCCTGGCGCCGCGCTGAACGCTCGGTCGAAGCCACGTCAGCGGGCGCGGTGAAGCAGGGCACTGCGGCGCACGGGTGAAGTCGCCGCCGGGTGTCACGAGACGGCGTGGACGTGTTCTCGATCGCCGGAAATGGGACCCCGGCGCGGTGTGGCGGTCGCGGCACAGGTGGGCGCGGCCGGCGCGGAGCGCGTGCAGGGCCGTGAGCGGTGTGCGTGGCTGTCAGCGGGGCTGTATACGGTGGTGCGGTGATCGTCGCGCTCATCGACTCGGGTCTGGGATTGCTGCCCACCTCCGCTTGGTTGCGCAAGTTGCGACCGGATGTGGATCTGCTGCTGCAACTCGACCCGGATGGGGCGCCGTGGGGGCCGAAGCCCGAGGACTGGGTCGTCGAGCGGGTCGTGGAGGCCGCGCGGACCTCGCTCCGGTCCGGCGCCGAGGTGATCGTCCTGCCGTGCAACACCGCGAGCGTGACGGCGCTCGAGCACGTGCGCGCGGACGTCGGGCCCGGCGTGCCGGTGATCGGCACCGTGCCCGCGATCAAGCCCGCGGCGGCAATATGCCGGTCGGTGGCGGTCTGGGCCACCGCGGCGACCACGGCCAGCCGCTACCAAGCCGATCTGATCGCGAAATTCGGCGGCGATGCCGACGTGGTCGGCGTGGCGTGCCACGGGTTGGCGGACGCGATCGACCGAGGTGATCTGGCGGCCGCCCACGACGCGATCGCCGACGCCGCGGCGCGGACGCCGCAGGATGTCGAGGGCGTGGTACTCGGCTGCACGCACTACCCATTGGTCACCGACGCGATCGTGGCCGCGCTGCCCGATGGCGTGCGTCTGTTCGACAGCGCGCAAGCCGTTGCCGCGCAGACCATCCGGCGTATCGATGCCCTCGACCGCCCGAGCACCGGCACCGGAGAGGTCCGGGTGCTCAACAGCGGCCGGCCCGGTGCGCTGCCCGCCAGCGCAGCCGCGTTCGAGTCCGGCCGCGTTCTGGGCGCGCAGGGGTGAACCGCCGTCCGCCGCGCTCGCGCAGGGCAGTTCGGACCAGGAGCGTGGATCGATGACCGAGTCGGCGGTGACCGCGGCCGACGTGCAGGCGGCTCTGCGGGAACTGGCGAACCCGGCCGACGCGGTACACCTGCGACGGTTCTTCAAGACCGGGCCGGGGGAGTACGGCGAGGGTGACGTGTTCCTCGGCGTCCGGGTCCCCGCGAGCCGCGCTGTCGCGAAACGCTTCGCGGCGCTCGCTCTCGAGGAGATCGACCGGCTGCTCGACAGCGCCGTGCACGAGGACCGGTTCACCGCGCTGGTAATCCTGAACGCGCGATTCGCAAAGGCGTCCAAGCCGCGCTCCTTCGACGACTCCGCCCGCGCCGCCATGGTGGAGCTGTACCTGGCGGCCGTGCGCCGTGGCCGGGTGAACAACTGGGATCTCGTGGACGTGTCGGCGGAGAACATCGTCGGTCCGTGGTTACTGGACAAACCACGTGACCTGCTGTTCGAGCTGGCGCAGGCGGATTCGCTCTGGGAGCGGCGGGTGGCGCTGCTGTCCACCTTCGCCTTCATCAAAGCGGGCGACGCCTCGGCCACCTTCGCGGTGAGCGAGCTGCTGCTGCACGACCGGCACGATCTGATCCAGAAGGCGCTGGGCTGGATGCTGCGCGAAGTCGGCAAGCGCGTCGACCGGGGCCTGCTCACCGGCTTCCTCGATCGGCACGCCGCGGCGATGGGACGCACCGCGTTGAGCTACGCGACCGAACACCTGCTGCCCGAAGCGCGGGCCGACTATCGCGCGCGCTGACGGACGCCCGCACAACTTCGCGGCAGAATGCGGTCGATCAGGCGAACGAAGTATCGGGCCCGTCAGAACTGGATTTTCAGGCGGTCGGTCACCGGATGCGCCTGGCAGCCGAGGATGTAGCCGTTCTCGATGTCCTCCGGGTCGAGGATTTCGGCGTTGTCCATTTCGACCTTGCCTTCCAGCACCGTGCAAGCGCACGAACCGCATTCGCCTTCCTGGCAGGAATAGGGCACGTCCAGTCCCTTGGCCAGCATGATGTCCACCAGCGTCTGCTTGCGCGGCCACTTCAGCTCGTGCACTTCGCCGTCGAGTTCGACCTCGACGGTCGCCGCGTCTGCCGCCTCCTCCTCGGAGACCTCGACCGGCGCCTGGTCGGCGAACGGGTCTCCGGCCAGGGAGTTGAACACCTCGGCATGCGTGCGCGAACGCGGCACGCCCAGTTGCGCGAGCGCGTCGTGCACCCGGTCCATGAACGGCTTCGGCCCGCACATGAACGCGTCGTAGCCGCGATACGGCGCGACGAGGGTGGCGAGCGCGTCGGCGGTCGGCAAGCCTTGCAGGTACTCCAGCCAATGGATCACGGTGAGCCGCTGCGGATGCTTGTCCGCCAACTCGCGCAGCTCACCGGCGAAGATCACCGACTCGTGGTCGCGGTTGGCGTAGACCAGCACGATGCGGCCGTTGCCGCGGGCCAGCGCCGACTTCAGGATCGACATGACCGGCGTGATGCCGCTGCCCGCGCCGAACAGCAGCAGATCGTCGTCCAGGTCCTTCGGGGTGAAGACGCCCGAGGGCGGCAGCACCTCGATCCGGTCGCCCGCTCGCACGTTGTCGCACACCCAGTTCGACCCGTAGCCGCCGTCGGTCCGTTTGACGGTGACCTTCGGGCGGTCGTCGGTGTAGGGCGAGCTGGCCAGGGAGTAGCACCGCGCCACCGAGCCGGTCCGTTCGCTGGGGATGCGCAAGGTGAGGAACTGTCCCGGCTGGTAGCGGAACTTCTCGGCCAGCTCGTCGGGGACGTCGAAGACCAGTGAGCGGGTGTCGGCCGTCTCGGTGATGACCGCGGACACCCGCAGCACGACCGAGCGCGAGCCGTGTGGAACCTCGACAGTGGTCATGTCGTCCTCTCGAACCTGGCAGGGCTAATCCGCGACGCCAAAACTAGAACGTGTTTCAGTTTCATCGTACGTCGGTGGTCGCCTGGCGGACAAGCTGGGCTTCGAGACCGGCGATCAGCACCTCCATGCCGAAGTCGTAGGAGTACCGTCCGCGCAGGTCGCCGATGTACCGGGTGGCCCGCTCGACCACGGGCGGCAGCGTGACGTCCGCCGGGGCGGAGCGGTCGCGCGGATTCACCCGGCTGCGGCCGAACAGGTATGTGTGGATGGTGGCGTAGGCGGCGAGCACGTTGCGGTCGTCGAAGCCCGCCTCGGCCAGCAGGTCCATGATCGCGGCGATCAGGTCCAGCTGTTTGCCGAGCATCTGCTCGATGAGAATGTCGCCGAGTCCGGGATGCTTGCGCAGCTTCTCGTCGATCTGGTCGACCAAGTCGCGCAGCCGATGCTGCCACGGCCCGGATTCGGGCGGTGACGTGCGTACTCCGGTCAGCGCCGCGCTGGCGACCAGGTCGAGCAGTTCGCGCTTGTCGGCGACGTAATAATAGGGCGCCATCGGCGAGACGCCGAGTTCGCGGGATAGTCGCCGCATCGACAACTTCTCCACGCCGTCCTCGCGTACCACCCGCAGCGCGGCCTCGACGATCTCCGACTCCGACAGCGTTCCATTGGTGGTGCTCGCGGTCCCTCCCTGGTTACGCAAGCTTCCGCCTCCGGGCCTGATGCTCGCACCACGGCGTGCCGCCGCCCCCGTTCGCCTGCATTCGTCCGACTCCCATGCCACCTCTACCAGTGCGAGCGTGTGCTGCCCGTCACATTCTGTTCAGCTGCTTGCCACCCGCAGTCTAGAGCGCCGGGTGTCGGGCTCGTCGCCGCCGGTGAGACTCGGCGCAGCGTCGAATCGGCCGGTCATCCGGGCGTGTGGCCGCCGGACCGCTCGATCACCGGCGCAGTGACTGAAACCTGTTCTTTTGTCAGCTCATGACGTTATTGTGTCAGGACGGGCTGCGCTGTGCAGTACCGCACACGGATCGACCTCGCGGAGGTAACCATGCCGGACTACGGGTCCATCGGGCACGCCGACACCGACAACACCGGACGGATGGAGGCCGCCGCCGCGCGCTCGTCCGAAGAGGCGCCGCTGGTCGAGGAGAGCCTCATCGAAGAGGTGTCCATCGACGGCATGTGCGGCGTCTACTGACGGGCGGACGACGACGATGCTCGATCTCGATACCCGCTGGCAGCTGCACCCGCGAGTGGCGCTGCGTCCGGAGCCCTTCGGCGCGCTGCTCTACCACTTCGGTACGCGCAAACTCTCCTTCCTGAAAAGTCCGCGGATCGTCGAGATCGTCCGGTCGCTGCCGGAACACGTGTCGGCCCGCAGCGCACTGCACGCGGCGGGCGTGCCGGAGGAAAGCGCCGGGGCATACGCCGAGGCGCTGACCCAGCTCGCCGATTCCGCCATGATCGTGGGTGCGCCTGCCGGCGCACCCACCGCGCCCGCCGTCGCCGGCGCGGCCGCGCCGCCGCTGACGTCGGGGGTGGTCCCGCCGTCGGACAAGGCGGTACGCCTGGTGGATCGCTTCGAATCCGGCCTCGCCGCGCCGATCTGCCTGACCTGGGAACTCACCTACGCCTGCAATCTGTCCTGCGTGCACTGCCTGTCGTCCTCGGGCCGCCGCGATCCGCGCGAGCTGAGCACCGAGCAGTGCAAGGCGCTGATCGACGAGTTCGAGCGCATGCAGGTGTTCTACGTGAACATCGGCGGCGGCGAGCCCACGGTGCGCCCGGACTTCTGGGAGCTGGTCGATTACGCGACCGCGCACCATGTGGGAGTTAAGTTCTCCACCAACGGGGTTCGGATCACGCCCGAGGTCGCGGCCCGCCTCGCGGCCAGCGACTATGTCGACGTGCAGGTGTCGCTGGACGGCGCCGACGCCGCGGTCAACGACGCCGTGCGCGGACCCGGCTCCTACGACATGGCCATCCGGGCACTGGAGAACCTCGCCGCGGCGGGGTTCGAGGACGCGAAGCTGTCGGTGGTGGCGACCAGGCACAACATCGCACAGCTCGACCAGTTCCGGGCCATTGCCGAAAGGTACGGCGCCACCTTGCGTTTGACCAGGCTGCGGCCGTCGGGGCGGGGCGCGGACGTGTGGGACGAGTTGCATCCGACTCCGGATCAGCAACGCGTGCTCTACGACTGGCTGCTGCGCAACGGGGAAGGTGTGCTCACCGGTGACTCGTTCTTCCACCTGTCCGCGTTCGGCCAGGCGCTGCCGGGACTGAACATGTGCGGCGCGGGCCGGGTGGTCTGCCTGGTGGACCCGGTCGGTGACGTCTATGCCTGCCCCTTCGCCATCCACGACCGGTTCCGCGCCGGAAACGTGGTGACCGACGGAGGTTTCGGGGCCGTATGGCGGTCCTCGGAATTGTTCGGCGAGTTGCGCGAGCCCAGCGGCGGCGGTGCGTGCGCGTCGTGCAACCACTACGACGCCTGCCGGGGCGGCTGCATGGCGGCGAAGTTCTTCACCGGGCTTCCCGCCGACGGACCGGATCCGGAGTGCGTCCAAGGCTACGGCGAGGCGGCGCTGGCCGACACCGCGCGGATGATCCCGCGTTCGTCGGTCGACCACTCCCGTCGGGTCGCGCCGCGCGCGAGCGGTCGGAAAGGCGGGCCGGTTCCGTTGACGCTGAGCGCGACGCGCCCGGCCGGATTTTCGCCGGAACGCCGCCCGTCCCGGGCCTGCGATGAGAACCCGCTGGCATGACGCCCACAGTTTGCTGAAAGTGTGCCAAAAGCGCGAGAGTGGCTATCGCCGGGTCCTCGACCAGGCGATAGCCGCTGCGTTGCCGGATGCTGAGTCAAGCCTGCGAGCGAACTCTCGGCATCGGTCGTGGCGCGGTCGGCTCGCGGTGGTGGGCCGCTTTCTCCCGGAATTCCGCCGTTTTTCCGGACTGTTGCTGCCCGCACGCGAAACTCCGCCTAGCATGCCAGGAATGCGCCATGATCGCCTGCCAGATGGATTCGGGGTGCGGATCGATCCTCGGGTACGCGCATACTCCGATGGGCGGGTCCTGATCGGCGGTTCGCCCGCCAGGTTGCTGCGACTTGCCCCGGAGGCCGCCGAGATGATCGGTGACGGGTACCTCGAGGTGACCGGCCCGAAGTCCGCTGTCGTTGCCAGACGACTGCTCGACTCCGGAGTGGCCAACCCCCGGCCCCGGCTGCTGCCTTCGCCGGAGGACGTCACCGTCATCGTGCCGCTGCACAACAACGCCGAGGGGCTGGCGCGGCTGCTCGCCGCGCTGCGGGGGCACAACGTCGTCGTGGTCGACGACGGGTCCGACCAGCCGGTGCGGATCCCGCGCAACCGAGGCACCCGCTGCCGCGTGACCGTGCTGCGCCACGACCGCAAACAGGGCCCCGCGGCCGCACGCAACGCCGGCTTGAGGGCGGCGACAACCGACTTCGTCGCGTTCCTGGACTCCGACGTGGTGCCGCGCAGCGGGTGGCTCGAGGTGATGCTCGGCCACTTCAGCGACCCGGGGGTGGCGCTGGTCGCCCCGCGGATCGTCGCGCTGGACCCGGAGTCCACCGCGCTTGCGCGTTACGAGCACACCCGCTCCTCGCTCGATCTGGGCAGGCGCGAGGCAGCCGTGCACTCGCGCGGACTGGTGTCCTACGTGCCGAGCGCGGCCCTGCTGGCGCGGCGCAGGGCGCTGTTGGAACAAGGCGGATTCGACGAGTCGATGCACGTCGCCGAAGACGTCGACCTGTGCTGGCGGCTGGAGCGCGCGGGCTGGCGGCTGCGCTACGAGCCCGCGGCGCACGTGGCGCACGACCACCGGGTGAGCTTCCGCGCCTGGTTCGGCCGGAAGCTGTTCTACGGCACCGGCGCCGCGCCGCTGGGCGAGCGGCACGCGGGAACGGTCTCGCCGCTGTCGGTGCCGTCCTGGACGCTGCTGGCCGCGTTCCTGTTCGCGACGCTGACCAAGTGGGGACTACTCGGCGGCCTCGTCACCCTGGTCACCGCGCTGACCCGGCTTCGCCGCGTCTTCACGGGGCTGGACAACCCCACCCGGATCGCCGCGATCTACTTGGCGCGCGGCTTCTTCGCCGGGCTGTGGCGCCTTGCCTCGGCGATGTGCAGGCACTACTGGCCGATCACCCTGCTGGCGATGCTCGTCTCGCGGCGGATCCGGCACATCGCGCTCACCATGGCGGTCGCCGACGGCCTGGCCGACTGGTTCACCCACCGCGACGCGGGCGGTCTGGATCCCGTGCGTTACGTGGCCTACAAGCGACTCGACGACATCGCCTACGGCACCGGCCTGTGGCTCGGCGCCTTCCGCGCGCGCAGCCTGGAAGCGCTCAAGCCCACCACCCCGTCCCGCTGACCGAGCCGAACGACCCGCGATGACTCGAATCTTGCCCGCACCACCGCCGCGTCGTCGTCCGGCGGCGCGCACCGCGCCGAGATACTGAACGGGAGGCCGAATGGCCGACACACTCATCGTCGGGGGCGGTACCGCCGGGTGTGTCCTGGCGGAGCGATTGAGCGCCGATCCGGCGCACGCGGTGCGGCTGCTCGAGGCCGGACCGCTGTGGACCGGGCTCGACTCGATGCCGGCCGAGTTGCTGGACGCGGCAGCGCTGCCGATCGGTCCGGAGGCGGGATGGCTGTGGCGCTACGAGGTCGCCCTCGCCGAGGATCCCCCGGTGCCGGGGACGATCGTGCGCGGCAAGCTGATCGGTGGCTCGGGGGCGGTCAACGGCAGTTACTTCGTCCGGGCCGCGCCCGCGGATTTCGACGCCTGGTGCCGGGTGCTCGGCGGCTCGGACGCCTGGTCGTTCGACTCCGTGCTCCCGTTCTACTGCCGCAGCGAGCGAGACCTGGACTTCGGCGATCAGCCCTGGCACGGTGACCGCGGCCCGATACCGGTTCTGCGCGCAGCGAACCCGTCCCCGGTCAGCGCCGCCTTCGCCGAGGCGTGTCTGGCCGACGGGTTCGCCGAAGTGCCCGATCTCAATGCGCCCGACAGTGGCGAGGGTGTGGGGGCGGTGCCGTGTAACTGCGAGGAGGGCAGGCGGATCGGTCCCGGGGTCGGCTATCTGCTGCCTGCGCTGGCTCGCCCGAACTTGACCGTCGTGGGGGAGACGTACGTCACGCGGATCCGCTTCGACGGAAGGCGAGCGGTCGGCGTCGAGTGCGTCAGCGACGGCAAGAGCGGCGTCGAGTGGGCCGATCGCATCGTGCTGTGCGCCGGTGCGATCGAGTCTGCCACACTGCTGTTGCGTTCCGGAATCGGCGACCCGCAAGAGCTGCGCGCGCTGGGCGTCCCGGTGGTGCACGCCGCCCCGGTCGGCGCGTGGCTCAGCGACCATCCGGAAGTGGGAATCTCCTATCTGCTCGATCTGGCCGAACCGCCGACCGTCCCGCTGGAGACCGTGCTCGAGATCGATGATGTCGAGATCCGGCCCTATTCGGTGTCGTTCACGCCCGGAGTGCGCAGGCTCGGAGTCACGCTCATGCGCCCGCGATCGGCCGGCGTACTGCGCTTGCGGTCGGCCGAACCCGGAGTCGCGCCGCTGATCGACTACCGCTATCTCACCGCGGAGCCCGATCGCGCCCGGCTGTGGGAGGCGGTGGCGACGGCGGGCGGGCTGCTGCGGAGAATGAACGCGCGCCCCGTCGATCCGATTCCGGAGTCCCCGGATCCGGAGGACTGGCTACGCGCGAATCTCGCCACCTCTCAACACATGTCCGGAACTTGCCGCATGGGACCGGAGGACGATGTGGCGGCCGTAGTCGACGAGATGTGCCGGGTGCACGGCATAACCGGATTGTTCGTCGTGGATCTGTCCGTTGTTCCTGTGCCGCTGGGACGTGGACCGCAGGCCACGACCGTGATGATCGCCGAGAAGGCGGCCGCGCACCTCGGCGGATGAAGTAGGTCCCGGTGAGGGTCGCCTCCGGCAACTGCGCGGTGCTGCGTCGGGCGGTCCAGAATGGTGAAGTGGTTTTCTCCAGGAGGTGGGAGGAGTTCTTCCATAACTTCGTCCGGCGGGTGGGTGCTGTGGGCCCGGGCGTGGGGAAGGCTGCTTCGCAACCGTCGCGCGACGTCAGCAGGGTCCTCGATGACGGGGTAAGAGAAGAAGTTGGTGTCGACGCCGAACTCGGTCGCGCGAGTCGCTGGGACGGTGACGGTGCCGGATCTCGGGAGACCGGGCCGGCTGCTTCGCCGGGCAGGGTTGTGACCGACCTGTCGCATATGCCGCATCTCGGTGATCTTTTCGACGCCGCGAAAAGGGGAGAAGCGGGCGAGCGTGAGCTGACGTCGGCATTGAAAGGGCTGGAACGTCAGTACGGGCCCTACCATGTCAGGAACGTGGACGCTCTTTTCGAGAGGAGTTCGACGCAGTTCGGGCAGACCTACCCGGCAACGGTTACCATGAGTGCTGAAATCCGCGATAGCTCCGGCGCGGATGCGGGTCTGTTGATGTATGAATTCTGGCGTGACAGCGATGGTCTACTGGTTGTCAACAACGAAGTCACAAAGCTCGAAGACGGATTCCGTGGGAAAGGCTTCTCCACCGCATTCTCTTCAGCGATCGAAGCTTACCTCCGGCGGTCAGGAGTGGACCGGATCGAGCTGGAAGCCGCCCGGGAGGACGGTGGATATCATTGGGCGAAAGCGGGCTACGACTGGAATCCCGACCGCATCAAGTTGCAGAGATCAGTCAATCTGATTTCCATTCGCATCGACAAGGTCATCGATGACGGATTGGTTCCATCCGGCAACGATGTTGCTCGGCTCATGGAGATGAAGTCGCGGTTCGACGGGCCGGTTTCCGGGTATCCGTCCCCTCTGGAGCTGGCCCTGCTCGAGGGGGACGACCCGAAACTCGGTGAGACACTGATGCGAGGATCGATATGGTTCGGGATGAAGAAACTGTGAACATCTACCCTGAGGAACGCGAGTTCATTCGGCAGCGCAGCAAGGCCACCTCCGCGCACTTCATGCGGTTCGTCACCGAACGCGGCCTGGACATGGACGTCGACACCTGGCCCGACGCCGACCGGCAAGAGTTCGATCGGCAATCACGCATGTTGGTCGAGGAGTGGAAGATCCGCGCCCGGGAAATCTTCGGTATCTGATTCGGAGTGGACGGATGAGAACCGAATCCGGGATGCGGCCCGCCTGCTACCCGAAGGCTGATCGACTACCGCTATCTCACCGCGGAGCCCCGGCCGCGCCCGGCTGCAGGAGGCGGTGGCGACGGCGCGCGGACACCTCGCCGCATGAAGTGGGTTCAGCTGGGTGACAAGGGCAGTTCAGATCGGGGCGGGTGCGGCCGTACGGCAGATCGTTCGACCCGAGCGCGTCCAGTGGAGCGGTCAGAGGGCGAGCATGGCGGCAGCGACCTGCTCGGCCGCGGCGTGCCGAAGGGCAGTACCCATGTCGTCGAGGACGAGCAGTCGTGCCGAGGGGATCTCGGCGGCGAGGACCTCGCCGTTGCCGACCGGGAAGAACGGGTCGGCGCGACCGTGCACCACGAGCGTGGGCACGTCGAGTTCACCGAGCCGCTCCCGCCATCGCGGGGCGCAGTCGATCCGGGAGAACACCATCCCGAGCTGGTTGGCCTGGTGCACCGCGGGATCACTCGACGGCGTCCGGTCCCAGATTCGGGCCGCTGTCTCGAGCGCCTGCTGCGGATCGTTACCCATCGGCTCCGCGCCCTCGGCGGCGAACGTTGTGACGGCGTCTCGGTCGGTCCAGTCCGGCCGTGGGCGGGAGAACAGCGCGTCCATGACCGCGGGGTCGTGGTCGGGCAGGTCCTCGTCGACCGGGCCCGGCGCCACCGGCCGGGTGCCGACGAGAGTCAGTGCGCAGAACACGTCCGGGTGATCCAGCGCGGCGACCTGAGCGACCATCCCCCCGACACCGACCCCACCGAGGTGGGCGGTCCCGGTGCCGAGCGCCCCGACCAAAGCTGCCGCGTCGGCGACGAGATCCCGCAGGTCGTACGCCGGATTCTCCGGGTCGAGGGTGGTCGACGCGCCGGAGTCACGCAGGTCGTAGCGGACCACGCGCCGCCCGCCCGAGGCGAGCCGCTCGCACAGCGCGTCGGGCCAGGACAACATCGTCGTGCCGCCGACTAGCAGGACCAGCGGATCCTCCGCGCGGCCGAAGCTCTCGATGCCGAGATCCACACCGTTCGCCCGTACCGTGGTCATGCCAGATCGGAACGGTCTCGTCATGCCTGGACTCCTGTCTGTCGGTATATCCAGAGGTAGTGACGACGGATCCACCCGAAAATCATCGGTGCGGCCGAACGGAGTGGGTGCCGACCATGGGCGACACCGCTCCAATCGTGCCCGGACCAGCTATCCAGGGTCGATGCCAGATCCGTTGTTTCGAGGAGTTTCGAGCATGGCGGTGATCGGCACCCCCGTTGAAGCAACGGACCCGGCGCCCAGAGCCGCCGCATACTCGGCCGCAATGCCCGCCGGCCTGGGGCAGCGGCGATGACCTCGGCCTAGCCTCGACCTCAGATGGAGGCACGCCGTAACCGCTTCAGCCTCGGCCTGCACTGGAGTCGAAGAAGCCGGGGAGCACACTGCTGCCCCGACTGTTACGAGATACGCTCCCAGGTGGCGTTCTTCATGACATAGTGCCTGCCAATGCCATGGATGACAGGGCCTTCACCGGCGTGGATGTGATCGTCACTGCCCTCCTCGACGAGGGTGCCGGTGACCTCGAAGGCGGCATACTGGTCGCTGTCGTCCCATTGGGAAAGGCCGTCGATATACACATGCGAGGCCTCGCCGCACCGTAGAACGGCGCCAGCGGCCGCGTTCTCGGCGATCCCGAACAGTATGGCAGTTTGGTCGACGTAATCGGCGAGGTCCATTCTCACATCCTAACCACTGTATGGCCTACTGGCGGTGCGGGTATTCCGGCGATTCTTCTGGTCACGGAGTAGCCCTTGCGAATCCGATGCAAATTACCGAGCTGTCGAAATCGGGGTATCCGGAGAAGAACTTTTCCGGTGTGCTCTGATACACCTTCATAGGATCCAGTACCGGATCGCCACCGCTTGGAAAGCTTCGCCAATCTCCATGGTTGGCATGCCACCAGCTGCCGGTCTGCTCGTCGTACAGCCCGTAGTCGAAATTCACGTATCCAGGCTTCGGATAATTATAGTCTCCTGACATGTCGACCTGTCCCGTAGTCGGGTCCGGCGCGAATCGGGTGGCATCGGGAGTCTCCGTAGCCCTGGTCTCGATCAATCCGTCTTTGTTCTTAACCAGGTTTCCGCTGCTGTCGCGAGTCATCTCTTGACCGGACCAGAAGTGTTTCGAATAAATCACCGGCTTCCATTCCGAGGGGTTGCCGGGCGGTAGGTGATCCTCTACGCCTCGCAGCTGGGCGAGCTTGGGGTCGGCTTTCACCTGGCGCATGAACTCCTCGGCGTCGACTGGTTTGGTAGCCAGGATTTCCTCGAATCTTCGAGCATAATCCTGCACTTTCTCAAAGGTGCGCATATCACCCTCGATCCGTGCATCACGCCGAGCGTCCCGCATCTCTTTGATATGCTCCTTGGCGAGCTCGGACCAGGTTTCTCTCGCTTCCACCTTAGCCTTATCCAAGCTTTCCTTGACATGCCGAATGTGGTCGCGGGCACTTCTTGTGATCCCATTTGTATCTGTGTAGGACCAGTTCATGCCGTGCTGCTTTACGGTGCTCTCCGCTTGGGTAAGTAGATTTCGGTAGGTCTTCACCTTTGCGTTGGCCACTTCGCCGGGTGCGAGCACCTTCTCGGCGTTTTGGATTATCCGGTGTGCACTCGGATCAGCGAAGGCGAGGTTTTCCGGTGGTACTTTGGTGAGATCTAGTTGGCCGAGACGCAATTTTGTGACGCCGATGCACCCGAGGCGCAGCACTTCCAGTTCGCGGGGAGTCATCGGTCGGCCGTGGTGGCGCTCCCACATTTTGATGTAGTCGTCCACCAGATAGCGGCGCTGGGTTTCCGGCAGACCGTGAGGGTTGACCCTGTTATGAGGGTCGAGCGGGGGAGCCAGTCCTGCGGATCTCCCATCCGACGACGCGGTGTCATCCATGGTACGTTTCAGCAAGCTGGCATTCGACTGGTCGAGCTCACGGTGCCCATGGCTGACAGCTCGAAGACCATCCGCGCCGGTCGGGCCTCTGTAGGTGCCCTCGAGATGCTCCGCCACGCGTGGCACAGGGCGATTACGCAAACGATCGGCCATCTCCACGAGAAACCGCTGCAGCCTATCTCCTAGCAACAGTCCTCATACCTCTGCTGACTCCCGCCTCGCGGCGCCATGGTCGTTGTCACTTCGATGGAACACGGAGCACCTCCCCGAACACTGAGCCTACTTCCGCGCGACACGCCAGTCGGTAGCGAAGCGACTCCCAGCCATGGCGAGCACGGCATCGCGCCGGGGCGAACCGACCACTGAACACGACGCCGATGTCGACCCGGCAGCAGATCGGCCAACGGGAGATCCCAGCGCTGGTGAAAAGCGATGGCCGGGCCGGAACGGTGGGGATATCGTCGCTTCATGTGTACCTACGCTTTCGTGCACTACAAACTGCACTATGTGTGCGTAGCGTGCCGGGTGTCGTTCAAGCGGCACCCGCCGACCGCCGCTGTAGCGCACCGTTGCCCGCGATGCGGTACACCGATGTCGTGTGCGGGGCATGACTTCGCGGCGCCCCCTCGCCGTGACACCCGGGCTTGGGTCGGTCGTCGCCGCCGTGGTCGGCGCCGGACTGCGTTATGAGGGTTTCGAACCGTGCGGCTGTGGCCGGGCACCGAAGTACCGGCCGCGGACCCGCGCCGAATTTCGCGCTCGCCGTGAGTTCGCCGCGCGCAACGCTGTTCCGCTCGATGATGCGCTCGCTCGCCTTGACGCGTGAATATACCGCTCGAGCTCACCGCGGCCGATCGAACGCGGCGCACCACAACCGGATACGACCCCGTAGGCAGGGGCCAGGACCGAACAAGCCTCGAACGCAGACTCGCTCGAGGCCGACCGTGCGCATCCGCCGTCGAGGATCGGGTTGGACATACGTCCAGAATTTTCGGGGGAGAGTTCCTTTTTATTCGCGGAGCGCCTAATGTTCGCACTGCACGGATCGGGACCGTGCGACGTAGCTGATTCAGCCGTGGCGACCGCTCCACGGCGACGACGTTGGAGGATTGGCCGGTTTTCGCGCGAGTGCGCCTCGCATCTCTTGCCCTGATCATCGACTCGCATCGGTGGTCGACGCCGTGCACCCGGGCTGGGCAGCCGGGTGCACGGCTTGTTCGTGCTGTCCAAGGTTCGGATAGCCGTTGTTTCGCCGGGTAGGAGGCTCTGGTGCGCGATACGAAGCCGGTCCACCTCCCCTTTCCCGAACTCGCCGACACCGGTACCCTCTCGGTGCCGCTCGGCACGCCGGTGTTCGACACCGGGCTCTACGTCCTCGATGCACGGCTTCGGCCGGTACCGGTCGGGGCGCCGGGTGAGCTGTATCTGTCGGGGGTACAGCTCGCCCGGGGTTATGTCGCGCGGCCGGAGCTGACCGCCGTGGAGCAAGCGGTCACGCGGGCATGCGCCGAAGTGCTCCGTAACAAGCTGGTCGGTCGGAACGACGACATTTTCACACTCGGCGGAAACAGTTCGGTGACCACGCAGGTCGCCGCTCGGTTCTCCGCCGACCTGAACTGCCCGCTCGAAGTTCGCGAGGTGTTCGCCGCCTGCACGGTGGCCGAACCCGGCGAACTCGTCGAGCGGGCCGGTGGAATCGGCGGCGCGTCCTTGGTCGCGCAGCTGCGGGCACGGCCACGGCCGCCGCTGGTTCCGCTTTCACGCCATCCGCTGTGCCAGGTGTCGCGCGCCTTTCACAACGCCGGGGCAATCGCATTCGAACTGCCCGAACTGTCGGTCGCCACCAGTACCCTGGATACCGGAGTGACCAAGCTCCAGCTCACGGTCACCGAGAGCTCCGCCGGTGCCGGACTCGGGGAAGGTTCGGTACCGGCGGGGGTTCCAGCGCAATCCATTCGCGGCGCGGATCTCTTCGATGAGCCGCCATCGCGCGCTATGCGCGCGGGCAGATAGGCGGCGCCGGTGTCCGACGCGTACCACGCGACTCCGGTGCGCCCGCGGCATCTTCACCACCGGTTCGATCGGTCGGCCCAATGACTCTGCGATGCAGTACGATTCGGCAGTCGATCGGATCAGGCGGATCTCGGACGAATACAATATCGACGCGCACGACGGCATTCTGTTCACGACCCCGGTCACTTTCGAGGCCTCGGCGTGGGAGTTTTCGCGCCCCTGACCCGTATCGCGCGGATCGTTGTCGCCCAGCACGACGGACTTCACCCGGGAGTCCCGTCCCTGGTTCGGCGGAAGAAGGAAATCGGAAATGAGCAACCCGTTCGATGACGGCGACGCCATGTTCTACGTCCTGATCAACCAGGAGGGCGAACACTCCTTATGGCCGATCTTCGCCGCCGTCCCCGGCGGCTGGTCCATCGCCTACGGCGCCGCCAACCGCAATGCGTGCCTGCGGTACGTGCAGACCCACTGGGTGGATATGCGCGCCGACTCGCTCCCCGGCTCCGTGTCCGGCGAAGCGAACTGACCACCTGAGTACGCCGGGGCGCGCCGGCCCTCGTCCCCCTGCCGACCGGCGCGCCCCGCCCACATCCGCGGGCTCAGACCTCGGTGTGCGCGGAGGCGATCACCGCGTGCGCTTGCTGTCGCCATTCGCTGACGGCTCTGGTGCGCAGGCCGCCGAGCGCCGAGTCGAACTGTTTGGCGCGTTTGGTAACCGTGAGTCCGATGTAGGTGCGCGTGTTGGTGATCGCGCTGGTCGCCACCGCGCAGGCTTCATCGATCTCGCCGGAGGCCAGCAGCGCCGTGGCGTGCTCGAAGCGGACCAGGGCGGGTTCCATGGTCTCCGACGGGTCGTACAGCGCCATGGCGTGGGCGGCC
Organism: Nocardia sp. CY15; assembly: GCF_009829295.1. Taxonomy (NCBI): domain Bacteria; kingdom Bacillati; phylum Actinomycetota; class Actinomycetes; order Mycobacteriales; family Nocardiaceae; genus Nocardia; species Nocardia sp. CY15. The sequence continues at coordinate 77,832 of NZ_VUOT01000011.1, read as the reverse complement.
GCCGCGGCGGTCTCCTCGGCGCGACCGAGGCGGGAATATCCGATCGCCTGATAAAAGGCGAGTTTCTCCGGGCGGAAAGAAAAGATACCGACCGAAAGGTCTTCCGGCCCGACGTCGTCCAATGCCGAAGCCGATCGTGCGATACACCGTGCGAATTCGTCGGCATGACCGAGGCTGGCGTGTGCGCGCGCCGCCATTCCCCACAACCATGCGGCCGCCGGGCCATAAGACGGATTTTCTTGCAAGCGACCGTCGAGTAACTGCAAAACTTCCTTTGGTTTATCGCTATAGGTCGGCAAATACGCGAGACCGGCCAAGGCTATGTCTTCCGAATAGCGGTCGCCGATGTCCTGTGCGGCATGGATCGCGGTGGCGTACCACATGCGCGCCTGGCCGAAATGCCCCTCGTTGAAGAGGATCTCACCGACCACGTTCGCCAGTCGGCCAGCGGTGCGCACCAGCCGGACCTGCTGATGGGTGGGCTGTCGTTCGCCGAGACACCCACGGACCAAACGGAATTGCTCGAGCCCGGTTTGCAACAACTCGTGCGGCGGCACCTGGACCACCCGCGTGCCGAGGACCTCGGCAGACTGTTCCAGGAACGCCAGTCGCCGTTCGCTGATCGACCCCGCGTCCAGGGTTGCCAGCATCCGCTCCGGTTCACTCGCCACCAGGTCCGCAGCCTGGCCTGCCAGGCCCGCGCCGATGCAGGCCAGCAGTTCTCGCCTTCTCACGTCGTCTTCCTCGACTTCCTTGTCGAGCCCGATTTCCCTACCGAGCTTGGTGTGCCTCTCGGGCGCCGAATCGGCGCGCGCACCATCGGAGGCCGGCTCCCGGCCCGCTGTGATCGCCCGTTCGAATCGAGCGACGACGACGGAATCGACTTCCGACAGGACCCTGTCCAGGAGACGCTGGCTAGCGGCGTGCATCCGGGTTGTCCGGCCGTTCTCCCACAGGACCACGGTGCGCGGTGTGACGCCCACTAGACGCGCGAATTCGTAACGGCTCCGCTTCATCGCCGTGCGAAGCGCATGTACAGCTTCACCCGTCCAGTCGACCTCCACCATAGGTCTCTGTTCCTCCCTCCAGGCCGCTACAAACGGAAAGTACTCGCAATTACCGCATTCGGGTCTGTTATCTACCGAATCGCAACGCGCACTGTTGAATCGCACCCGGCATCGGGGGTCCGCCCAAACCCTGTCGAGGGCGCCCGTTGTCCGGAACCCGGCGCACGGTCCCGACACGGCCCGATCCATCCGTGTCGAGCGCGGTCCGGCGGCGTCCTCTCGGTGCCGGGTGCACTGCGCTGATGGAGGTTGAGGATGGAAGTGCTGCACTCGGATGTCCGTGAGCTGTTGCTGATTCAAAGCCGCGACTGCTCTCAGGAGCCACTCGGTCTTACTTACGATCGCGCGCGCTTTCTCTGCGCCGTGCACGCCGGGCACGGCGCGAGTTGCCGGCAGTATCTAGCCGCATCGGCATTCTGCTCCCGGCAGGCCGACGGCCCGTGAACGGCCATGAACCCGCTGCTGAGCATGCTCAGCGTGTGCGCGCTGCTGGTAGGAGCGATCGTCGGTGTCGGTTCCTGTCTGCCGCATTGCCGCGCCGAGGACGCGCACCGGCCGCCCGATGAGCCGTTCACCGTCGAACAGGCGCATCGGGTGATGCAGGGCCACCGCCCCTGCCGCGCGGATGCCTGCCCGCGCAAGCAGGCGGCCTTCCGCACCCTGGTCGCGTCCGGCCGAGTCGTGCCCGACAGCCGGGCCGACGGATACTCGCGTTGACCGAACGTCGGCGCTCGAACTCGTTGCCGATCGGCGTGATCCGCGCGGCGGCGGTGTTCACCCGCTGATCGGGGCTATGGCGAGGGGACCCGATCAGCGCCGGGGTCCTCGTGTCTCCGTACGACGGGGATACGAGGACCCACCGGTGTTCGCGCAGCGCGACAGGCTCCGCTCCTTCGGCAGATGGAATCTCCGGAGCCGTCGAGTAATTCATCCGCTGCCGGGATGTCGACTATGCGCTCGGAAGCGATCGCGGGAGCCCGAACGACGGGAGCACGCTGTTGTCGAAGCGCGTCATGGCGCTGATCCGGTCTCCGCTCAGGGTGAGGACGTAAAGGCCGGTTCCGTAGCGGATGCCGGTCGGCGCGCGCAGATAGGCTCCGAGCGCCGGTTGACCATTGGCTCGCGTCGGAACGAGGTCGAATCTCCGGCCCGCCCGGAAGATACCGGCGAAGAAACGCGCCACGACGTCTCGGCCTTGGTATTCGAAGGGAATCGGTGGCATGGACACGAAGACGTCGTCGGTCAGAAGGCGCACCAGCGCGTCGAGATCGGCCGATTCCCACGCGCGGACGAATCTCGCCACGATCACCTCCTCTGCGGGTGCATAGGAGGAGGGCGGGGAGACGCTCGTGGGCCGTCGGTACCGCAAGCCCGCGCGCGCCCGTTTGAGAGCGCTCTTGACCGAGTCGACCGTCGAGTCCAGCATGCCCGCCACCTCTTCGGCGTGGAATCCGAGCACATCGCGCAAGATGAGCACGGCGACTTGGCGCGGCGGCAGGGTCTGCAGCGCGGTCACGAAGGCAAGGGAGATGGCTTCGGTCTGCTCGTAGCGGGCTTCCGGGCCGAGCGGCGCGTCGATGACACCCTCGGCCAGTGCGTCCGGAAATGGCTCCAACCAGGCGATTTCGCCGAGACGGGTCGGCTCGGGCGGTTCGACGCCGGGCACGTCCCACTCATTGGCACGGCGTCGCCCGGCAGACCGGCGCGCATTGAGACACCGGTTGGTGGCGATGCGGTAGAGCCAGGTGCGCAGCGAGGCGCGGCCCTGAAACCCGCCGAAGCTCTGCCAGGCCGACAGCAGCGTTTCTTGCAAGGCGTCCTCGGCGTCCTGGAACGATCCGAGCATCCGGTAGCAATGCACCTGGAGCTCCTGGCGGTGGGGCGCGATCAGCTCCCGGAACGCCTCGCCGTCTCCGGCTCGCGCCCGGGACATCAGGTCACCGGCTACCACCCTCGCATCACCTACTCCCGCGCGTCGGGGCACTTCCATCGTGTACAGACACCATCCACGGCGCAAAGGGGTCGGTCGGCGAGCGCCACTTCTCCGCCGTCGCGGTGTCTGTATCGGGTGGTAGCTGTCGCCGACTCAGGAGACCCGAATGGGAAAGATCATCATCAGCCAGAACGTCTCGCTCGACGGAGTCGTCCAGGATCCGACCGGTGCGGAGGGCTTCGACCGTGGCGGTTGGTTCCTCCAGATCGGAGACGAGGACCGGGAAGCGTGGGCCGAGCTCCAGCTCGCCGAGGCGTGGGGCGCAGAGGCGCTGCTGCTCGGCCGGCGCAGCGACGAGTGGTTCGCCGCGCGCTGGTTGTCCAGGAGTGGCGCGTGGGCGGACAGATTGAACAGCCTGCCCAAGTACGTCGTGTCCTCGACCCTCGGGAAGGCCGAGTGGAGCAACTCGACAGTCCTCGCGGGTGAGATGGTCGACGAGGTCTCGAGACTGAAGCGGGAGCTGGACGGTGACATCGTCGTCTACGCCAGCGCCCGGTTGGTCCACGCGCTGATCGAGCACGGCCTCGTCGATGAACTGCGGCTGACGGTGTATCCGGTCGTGCTCGGGGCCGGACGGCGACTGTTCGGCGAGACCGGCGACAAGAAATCTCTGCGCCTCATCGATGTGCGCACGGTCGGCTCGAGCCTCGTCTTTCTCGTCTATCAGCACGTCCGACATGCTCAGCGTGCGTGAGCCCGGTATAGATGAGCACTGATGGGCTGTCGAGGTCGCCCCGCCCGCCTGCTGGGTTGAAGCCGGGGTGCTCCTCGGCGGCTGTGGCCCCGGCCCCCGGTCGACCGCCGCCGCAAACGGGGCTCGATCGGGTAGGTCAGGTCACCGGGTGGCCCGCCGTGGGCTGCGCTTCGACCGCGTCGATGCCCACGGGTCGACCGCAGTCCTGGCAAACGGTTTGCTGGTGGACCGCGCCGCCGCACGCGGTGTGCCGGAGGACGACCGGCGGCTCGCCTGGCGCGGCCCATCGGTCACCCCAGTGCGTGAGGGCCACGATCACCGGTTGCAGTTCGCGGCCCTTCTCGGTCAGCACGTACTCGTGGTACGACGATCCGGCCGGATCGGGACGCCGATCCATCAGCCCCATTTCGACGAACCAATCGAGACGGGCGGCGAGGATGTTGCGCGCGATCCCGAGGCTGCGCTGAAAGTCCCCGAAGCGGGTGACACCCCGGAAGAGCGCATGACGAATGATCACCAGGCTCCAGCGCTCACCGACGATCTCGAGCGCCCGCGCCGCGGAGCAGTCCTGCGTTTCGTACGTCCGGCCGAGCATCGTCTCAGCATATCCCAGCGGTTGCATCACGAAACTTCCGACTGCTATGTTCACCTGGTTTCATCACGAAACCAGATTCGGTCGGCGGTGCTCGCACCTGCCCACCCGGATCGATGGCCGGTCCCGAACAAGGAGTCAGTAGTGCTGCTCGAGAAGAAGAACGCGATCGTCTACGGAGCCGGAGGAGCCGTCGGAAGCGTGGTCGCGCGCGCTTTCGCAGGCGAAGGGGCGCGGGTGTTCCTCGCCGGACGCACCCGCTCCACGCTGGAGACGGTCGCTGACGAGATCAGGGCGTCGGGTGGTGTCGCCGACGTCGCCACGGTGGACGTGCTGGACGAGGACGCCGTGGAAAAGCACGCGGACGCGGTGGTCGCCGAGGCGGGCTCCCTCGATATCTCGTTCAACGCGATCAGCTTGCCCCAGACCGGTATTCAGGGCACTCGGATCGCCGACCTGCCCCTCGACGGCTTCGACCTGCCGATGTCCACCTATCCCAAGGCCAACTTCCTGACCGCTAGAGCCGCCGCGCGACGCATGACCGGCCAGGGGTCGGGCGTCATCTTGACGATCACCGCGTCTCCGTCGCGAACGGCCGTCCCGCTGATGGGAGGGATGGCGCCGGCATGGGCGGCGATCGAAGCGTTGTCGCGGGGGCTGGCCGCCGAGCTCGGACCGCACGGCGTCCGGGTCGTGTGCTTGAACGCGGCGGGAATGCCGGAATCGCCGCAGCTCTCCGAGGTGTATGGCCTGCACGCCGATGCCTGTGGCATCAGCCGCGACGCATTCAGCTCCCGCATGGCGGAGCGGACGCTGCGCAAACAGTTACCCACGATCGCCGAGATCGCCGACGTGGCCGCCTTCGTCGCCTCCGACCGCGCCGCCGCGATCACCGGGGCGGTCGCCAACCTCACCGGCGGCATGGTCGTCGACTGACCCGGCCCGGAACGTACCGCAAAACTCGCGTGATCGAGGCCGGGTTGGTTGGGATACTGACGCATCCCTACAACCAGGAGGATCTTTTCCGTGGCCCACTCCGGGGTACTGCCATTGCTCGATCAGGTCGCCGCCGCCGTCTCCGACGCGATCGACCGAACCCGGCCGGAAACGGCGGGGGCAGACCCTGTGGTCCGACGATCCACCCACGCCGACTTCCAATCCAATGCCGCGCTCGCACTCGCGAAGCGGTTGAAGATCCGGCCGTCGGATTACGCGGCCGAACTGGCGACGGCTTTGGCTTCCGCGCCCGACCGGGCGATCCGGTCGGTCGAGTTGTCCGGCCCGGGATTCCTGAACGTCACGGTGTCCGACCGAGCCGTGTGGCAGCAGGTCGCCGCCCGGCTGGGGGACGGTCGGCTCGGCGTGGCGGCCACCGAGGACGGCCGCCGCACCGTGGTCGACTACTCCGCCCCCAACATCGCCAAGGAGATGCACGTCGGGCACCTGCGCACCACGATCATCGGTGACAGCCTGGCCCGCGTGCTGGACTTCCTCGGCGCGCACGTGATCCGCCAGAACCATCTGGGGGACTGGGGAACTCAATTCGGAATGCTCATCCAATATCTCGACGAGCACCCCGACGCGCGGTGGCGCCACGACGACCTCGACGGAGGCGAGAATTCGGCGGTCTCGGCCCTCGACGGCCTCTACCGGGCCGCGCGGGCGGCCTTCGACGCCGACCCGGAGTTCGCCGACCGGTCCCGCGCGCGGGTGGTCGCGTTGCAGGCCGGCGACCCGGCGACGCTGGCCCGCTGGAGCGAGATCGTCGCCGAGTCGGAGAAGGCCTTCCGGGACATCTACGACCGGCTCGGCGTGCTGCTCACCCCGGAGGACAACGTGGGCGAGTCGTTCTACAACCCGATGCTCGCCGACACCATCGACGAACTGGTCACCAAGGGCATCGCGGTGGAGAGCGACGGGGCGCTCGTCGTGTTCTCCGAAACGGTGACCGGCCCCGACGATCAGCCGGTGCCGCTGATGGTGCGCAAGCGCGACGGCGGTTACGGCTACGACACCACCGACCTCGCGACCATCCGCCACCGCATCGGCACTTTGCGTGCCCAGCGGCTGCTGTACGTGACGGACTCGCGCCAGGCCCTGCACTTCCAGTTGATCTTCGAGACCGCCCGCCGCGCCGGGTGGCTCACCGGAACCGTCGAGGCCGAGCACATCGCCTACGGCACGGTGCTCGGCCCCGACGGCAAGCCTTTCAAGACCCGCGCGGGCGGAACCGTGCGCCTGCTGGACCTGCTGGACGACGCGGTCTCCCGTGCCCGCGAGGTCGTGCGCGAGAAGAATCCCGAACTCACCGCGGCAGAGCTGGATTCGATCGCGGAGCAGTCCGGCATCGGTGCGGTGAAGTACGCCGACCTGTCCACCTCACGAGTGAAGGACTACACCTTCGACCTCGCCCGCATGACCGCCCTCACCGGCAACACGGCGGTGTACCTGCAATACGCGCACGCCCGCATCCGGTCCATTCTCCGCAAAGCCGGTGAGCCGACCCCGGAGGTGGATGCCGAGCATGCTCTCGAACCAGCCGAACGCGCACTCGCTCTGGAGCTGGACGCGTACGGCAGCGCCGTCGCGGAAGTGGGGTCCACCCTGGAACCGCATCGCCTGTGCGGCTACCTCTACGACCTGGCCCGCGACTTCACCACCTTCTACGACAACTGCCCCGTCCTGACCGCCCCCGAACCGACGCGAACCAATCGCCTCGCACTGTGCTCACTCACCGCCCGCACCCTCGCCCACGGACTGGACCTCCTGGGCATCGCAGCACCTGAACGCATGTGAGCCGAGCGTAGGAATTAGGAATATGGCTGTTGCAGGGTTGCGCCGCAACAGCCATATCCCTACTGCGAGTCGTGCTTCCGATGCAGGTCAGGCGTTTGGGCGGTCGAACACGCCGCTGGTCACGCCCACCGTGAAGGTGTCCCACTCGATGGGGGTGAAGACCAGCGCAGGCCCGGCCGCGTTCTTGGAGTCACGGACGCCGACCCTGCCTCCATCCAGAAACGCGACCTCGACGCATTCTTTACTTCCCCCGCTGCGGCTGCTCTTGAACCAGCGGGCTCCCGATAGGTCAACGCTCACTCTCATGCTCCCTTGCTGCCAGCCGAAGCTTGTCTCGGCTTGCACCTTCGCCCAACGCTGCGTGCTCGATCGAGGCGTATGCCTGTATGTACCGCTGAACGATATCTGTCTTCTCTGAATACATATCTCCGGTGTAGTTCTCGGCGTACACGATCGTCGGCTCGACCGGGTTCCCTTGGCTGTCCCGGCCGAACTCGAGAATCACGAAGGGGCCGATTTGATCGCCGGTCGGCATTCCTGCCGAGAACGGCAAGACACGGACCGTGACGTTGGGACGAGTGCTCGCGTCGGCGAGGTAGCGCAGCTGCTCGGCCATGATTCGTCGGCTACCGATCACCCGCCGAACCGCTCCTTCATGCAAAACCACTTCCAGCCGAACGGGTTTGGTCCGTCGCGTGACGAAGGTTTGACGCTGCTTCTTCAAGCGCACGCGGCTGTCGACTTCAGCTTCGGTGTCTTCCGGATTCGCGGTGCAGGCGAGCACCCGCGCGTATTTCTCGGTCTGGAGCAGTCCCGGTATGAGGTCGGGTTGGTAGCTGGTCAGCTTGTGAGCGGCGGACTCCAATCCCATGTATACGCTGAAGTTGGACGGGATGACGTCGCCGAATTCGTGCCACCACGACTTCTCGGCTGCTTGCTGTGCCAGTCCTTTGAGGCCGACGGCACGGTCCGCGTCGATGCCATAGATCTCGATCAGCCCGTCCAGGTCGCGAATGCGTATCTTCTGGTTCTGCCCCTTTTCGACGCGTTGCAGGCTGCTCTTGCCCCACTCCATGAGCCTGGCGGCGTCTTCTAGCGTCAAGCCGACCGCTTCACGCGCCTCTCGCAGGTATCTGCCCAGTTGGCGGCGAGTGATCGTGCTGTCAGCCGATGGCATGGTCTTCCCCCTTCGGGTTCGCTTGTAATCCCGGATCGGGAGAATCGTTCCACGCGGCTCGCACACCTTGCTGCAAAATCGGGATGATTCTTTTGGGTTCCCGATTCTGGCCTCCGTCACCGCCTTGGGGGATGTGTGCTTTCTACGCGCCCTGAGCCAGGCTCCACTTCCCGGCCGTCGTCGGCGCACCAACGGCCACCACTGCGATGCGAGGTATTCCTATGGAACAGTTCGCGTTTGACGACACCCCCCTGTCCCGCTGCAACTTCTACCGGAAGGTGTGTGACCTTCCCGCGGTCATCGATCCGCCGTCTATGGGCCGCATCATCATGCGCGCGAGCCGTGTATGGGGCGTGACAGTCCCAGCCGAATTGGCGGCAATGGTGCGACTCGCGATGCGCGAAACTTATTCGGGCGCTTGTCCAGTGATTTCACACCCGCGTTCCCGCCGATGGACTTTCCTCACACGACCGGATATCGAGGACGATGACCGCCTCTTCGCGGAAATGTTCCGGTTGAACGTGTCGATCGTGCGCACCGGCGGCATCATCGCCCTGCCGAGCCCGCGCGATCGGTCCACCCACCTGCGCCGCTGGGTCGAGCCGCCGCATGGCCCGATCCGCCCGTCCGGGCAACTCGTTGTGCAGGCGATCCGCACTTGCGCAGGACCGCCCAAGACCAAGAGGGCATCCCGGTATGCCTGAGCCGACGCCGAACGCCACTATCTACGAATTCCCCGTCATCGGCGCCGACCGGCAGCCGCCGCGCTCGAAATACGCCCACGACAACCCGCATTGGGCGGTATCGAGCCCACGAAACGCCGCCGCCGCAACCATCCTGCACCGCGACTGCGACTTCGCGGCCTGCTCCACTCTCGTGGCCGCAACCATCGTCTCTCGCGACGATTTCGCCTACTTCCGCACCCGCGCCCGATGACCAGCGCCGGGGCTTTCGATCGCTCAACGGCCCTGCGCCTCCATCATCCGCTCCGGCAGTACGGCACCGAGGACGCCCCAGCAGCACACCCAGGGCCGAACTGCCTCGACTCGGGGGCGCGCGGCCCGGCTGAGCGACGCGTTTGCGCCGGTCATCCGGGCCGATGATTGTCCGCGATGCTCAGGCGGCAGTCGACAAGGTTTCGAACTCCTTGTCGGTGAGCGTGATTCGCTCGGCGGCGATGTTCTCCTCGACGTGCGCGACGCTGGAAGTTCCGGGGATCGGGAGCATGACGGGGGAGCGGCGCAGCAGCCAGGCGAGGGCGAGCTGGGCGGGGGTCGCGCCGTGTTCGGCGGACGCGGTCGCCAGGGGACCGCCCGGGGCGGCGAGTTCACCGGTGGCGATGGGGAACCACGGGATGAACGCGATGTTCTCCTGTTCGGCGTAGTTCAGTACGTCCTCGTCTGCCCGGTTGGCCAGGTTGTACAGGTTCTGCACCGAGACGATGGTGGCGATCTCGCGCGCTTGGCGCAGTTGTTCGACGCTCACCTGAGACAGGCCGATGTGGCGGATCTTGCCCTCCTGCTGGAGCGCGACGAGTTCGCCGAGCTGGTCGGCCAGCGGCACCTGGGGGTCGATGCGGTGCAGCTGGTAGAGGTCGATCCGGTCGACACCGAGGTGGCGCAGGCTGAGTTCGGCTTGCTGGCGCAGGTACTCGGGCCTGCCGACCGGACGCCACTCGTTGGGCCCCTGCCGCGTGAGCCCCGCCTTGGTGGCGATGACGAGATCATCGCGATAGGGGTGCAGCGCCTTGCGGATCAGATTCTCACTGACGAACGGGCCGTAGGAGTCGGCCGTGTCGATGAAGTTCACGCCGAGTTCCACCGCGCGGCGCAGGACCCTTACCGCCTCGTCCGGGTCCTTCGGATCACCCCACACCCCCGGGGCCGGTCAACCGCATCGCGCCGTACCCGAGCCGGTGCACCGGAAGATCGCCGCCGATGGCGAAGGTTCCGGAGGCAGCGGCGGGCTGGGCGTCGATATCTGTGCTCATTGGGATGGTTCCTTCCGAAGCCGGAAACTGGGCAAATGCTCCACGAGCGTCGCGTCGATCGGAACGCGCGCTCCTCCTGCCGCAACAGCGGTGAAGCGGGGTCGATTCCCTCCCAGGTGTTCGCCGCTGGCGTAATACTCCGCGAAGTCCTTCGGCGGGGCCCGAGCCTGCGCGTAGCTCGCCGCACTGGTAACGCCTCGATGGGGGTGCGGGTCCCACCGCACTCGACGCCGTCGAGCAGGTGCGCGGCTCTACTGCGCCGGTCGGCCGAACAGGATCACCTGCATCAAGCGGATCACACGCCCTGGCGAGCAGACCGGGTCGGTGGAGCCGAAACGTTCACCTAGATCGACCACCAAGGCGAATGCGGCGTGCACGAGCAAGCGCGCCTCGGCCGGGGACAGTTCGGGCCGCATGGCGACCAGCAATTTGGCCCACTCCTCGACATTGAGTCGCTGGATGTTGCGCAGCACGGTGCGCTCCTCCGGCGGCACGTTGCTGATCTCGGCGTAGTAGACGAAGGTCAGCTCGCGCTCGGCGAACGAGCCGGCTACGTACAACTCGATCAGCGTGCCGAGCGCCTGCTCGGGTGTCTCGGCGGCGGCGACGGCGGGGCCGATGACGGCCGACACCCGATCCGCCGCCCGGCGGAACGCGGCCGTGAGGATGTCGCCCTTGCCGCGATAGAACCGGTACACCGCCGAGGAGGCGGGCAGTCCGGCGGCGGTCGCGATGTCCTCGACGCTGACGTTCGGGTACCCGCGCTGGTGGAACAGTTCGACCGCGCGCGTCAGCAGCAATTCGTGTTTGAACGTCAGCGGGATCTCGCCGGCGGCGAGGTTCTCGGTTTCGGCGCTGCCGGGCGGGGGCAGCTCGCACGTGGCGACCGCGCGGCAGGCCGCGGTCAGCCGCGCGGTGAGCGCCCGCACCGGGATCGACACGTGGTGATCGCCGATGCTGCTGAGCACGCTCAGCTCCGCCGCGGCGAGCACGGCGCGGTCGGCCTTGGACAGCGCGGGCCTGGTCTCGGCGAGCAGCGACATGAGCGCGGCGTTCACACCGGCGAGCTGGTCGGCGAGGGTGGCCGCGTCGGCGTCCTCCAGGTAGCGCCGCTGCCACCGCAACAACGCGGCGCTACGCCGGTTGGCGATGGCGGCCGCGATCAGAGCGTCGAGCACTCGTTCGAGACGTTGCCCGGCGGGCAGGCCGGTGGCCTCCGGCAGCCGCGCGGCTTCCTGGCTGACCGCGCCCAGCCGCAACACTTCCTCGCGGAACAACGCGTACTTGCTCGGATAGTGGCGGTACAGCGCCGCCGAGCTGATGTCGAGCCGCGAGGCGATCTCGTCCATGCTGACGCCGTGGTAGCCCAGCGCGCCGAACGCCTCGGCCGACGCCGCCGCGATCTGGGCGCGGCGGTCGCGCGGCCGGCGCCGGACCACCCGTGCGGATGTCCCGTCGGCCGCCTTGTCCGCAGCGCGGCGGTCCCGGGCACCCATGCCGCGATGGTAGCCCAGTCAGACCTCCGGTACCCCAGCGTTTCCCCACCGGGGGAAGAATTGAACGGCAGATCACAAAGAAGCTGCGAACTAGCTCCCAAGTCGCATTATCCGTACATTCATCCGAGAATTCGCGATAACATATAGCGCTAGCGCGCGGGCCGTCCGAAGAGCACCAGTTGCATCAGCAGCCGCACCCGGTCCTGGGCGGCCAGCGGTTCGTTGCCGAAGGCGCGACCGAGGTCGACGACCACCGCGAAGGCCGCGTGGACGAGGATGCGCGCCTCGGCCGGAGTGAGCTCCGAGCGCACCTCCCGCAGCAACCGCGCCCACTCTTCGACGCTGAGCCGCTGGATATTGCGCAGGACCGTGCGCTCCTCGACCGGAACATGCTGGAACTCCGTGTAATACACGAAGGTGAGGGCGCGTTCGGCGAACGATCCGGCAACGTACTGCGCGATCAGCGCGGTGAGCGCGTCCTCGGCATCCGTGGCCGCCGCCACGGCGGGGCCGACAGCGCCGGAAACCCGTTCGGCCGCCCGGCGGAACGCGGCGGCGAGGATATCGCTCTTGCCCCGGTAGAACCGGTACACCGCCGAGGCCGCCGACAGGCCCGCGGCCGTCGCGATGTCCTCCACGCTGACGTTCGGATAGCCGCGCTCATGGAACAGCTCGACCGCTTTGCGCAGCAGCAGTTCGTGTTTGAACGAGTCCGGTATCTCCACCACCGCGACCGGCTCGACCGCGCGCTGTGCGGGCAGTTTCGCGTGCGCGACCGACCAGCACGCCGAATGCAGCAGGCGGGCAAGCGGTTTCACGGGAAGAGCGGCGTGGTGGTCGGCGACGCTGGTGATCGTGCTGAGCAGGGCCGCGCGCAGCACGCGCAGGTCTTCCTCGGCGAGTTCCGGGCGCAGCGCGGCCAGCTCGCCGCCCAGTGCGCCGAGGACCGTGGCCTGTTGCTCGTTGAGCGTGGTCTGGTCGTCGGGCTCGAGGTACCGGCCCTCCCAGCGCACCAGCGTGACGGTCGGGCGGTTCTCGATCGTGACCGCGATGAGCGCGTCGAGCACGTGCCGGAGGCGCTGCTCGGCCGGCCACTGCGCCGCCTCCTCGGGCAACTGGACCGACTCGGTCATCGCCCGGCCGACGCGCAACAGTTCTTCTCGGAACAGCGCGTACTTGCTCGGGTAATGGCGGTACAGCGCCGCGGAGCTGATCCCGAGCCCGGAGGCGATGTCGTCCATGCTCACGCCGTGGTAGCCCAGCGCGCCGAACGCGGCCGCCGACGCCGCCGCGATCTGGGCACGGCGATTCTTCGGCCTGCGCCGGATCTCCCGAGGTGCCGAGTCGCCGCTGCTCGCCTTCCGCGCCGTACGGCGATTGTCGACACTCATGACGAACATCGTAACGACCTGGTCGTATGGCCGGGGCCGCCGTGTCACGCGATACGGCTCCCGGGGATGAGCGGCCCCCGGGAGCCGTACCTGTTCGCCGGGCTCCGGGGGACGAGGTGTGCTGTCCGCGCCGGTGCGCCCGGAAATCGACAACCCGACTGGGCGGAGCGGGGGCACCACGACGCCATGCCGTGCAGATTGTCGAACAAGGATAAACTTACACGAACATATGTGCAGAACAAGCCCACACATTGTGAAGAATCATTATTCACATATTGCTAGGTCGGCGTGCTGACGACCAACCCGGGCCTCCCGCGCGACGCCGTGGTGATGGCGCGGATCTCGCAGCGATGCAGCCGTACCCGAGGTGCGAAAGGTCCTTGCGGACGGCGGTTCCCGGCGGTGCGGAGGCGCTCTCCGGTAGTCCCTGCGTTCATCGGAGCGCTCCCGCACCGGCTCGCCCGCGACACCGAAACCGTGCCGGAGTCGGTGGGCCGGGCTCGATAGCGCCGACGGCGAGTCCACGGTGTTCGATCTCGGCGACCGGCAACGCGGCGAGGTGAGATGTCCTCGGATGGATCGCTATTCCGCAAGAGGCGAGGCGTCGGAGCCGGCCGGGAGGGCGAAGCCGGTTTGGCGCAGCAGACTGCGCAGGTATGCGGTCAGGTCGGCCGGTCGCGGGTCTTCGCTCGCTTGGGATCGGACGGGTTCCAGCAGCAGGTGGTGGATGATCGCGCCGTTGAGCATGTCGAGCAGGATGTCGAGGTCGGCTGCCGGGGTGAGGACGCCCGCCGCTTGGGCTTGCTCGAGCAGGGCGCGCGAGCGTTCGCGCCGGGGCAGCACATGGTGGCGCCAGTAGGCGTTCAGCAGCGCCGGGTGGCTGGGGCCCGCTCCGAGCAGGCGCGCCGCGAGCAGGCGATACCTGGGGTCGGCGAGGGCCGCGCCCCACTGCGGGAGGAACGCCTCGATCAGGTCGGGCAGGGCGGTGGCGGCGGTGGTCGGTGGCACGCCGGGGATGTCTTCGCGCGCCTGCTCGATGGCTTGGGCCAGCAGGTCCTCTTTCGATTTCCACCGTTTGTAGACGGTGACCTTGGCGACGCCGGCGCGTTTGGCGATGGCTTCCATGCTGGTGTTGTCGATGCCGCGTTCGATGAGCAGGTCGACGGCGGCGCGCAGGATGGCGGCGTCGGCGTTGGGGTCGCGGGGGCGTCCCGGCCCTTCGCGTCGCGGCGTCTCGGTGCTCATGCCCCAATCCTGGAGCAGAGCGTCTCGGTGAACCAACTGTGCAGCGCGCTCGGATCGTCGCCGTGCCAGGCGAGGTGCCCGTCGGGACGGATAAGCAGCGCATGGCGCCCGGCTTCCCTGTCGGTCAGCGCGGTGACAGCCGAGCCGAGATGCTTCGCCGCCACGCTCGCCAGCGCATCGGTGGATGCGTCGGACCTGAGCAACACCCATGCGGGCTGCAGTTCGGCATACAACCGCGTCGGCCTGCCGTCGAGGCGCGCGCACTCGCGGTCGGGTATGCGATCGCCGGGCCGCGGTGCGGGGCCGCGGCGGCTGCCCAGCGGTCCCTTCCGGTAGGTGACCCACAGTTGGGACGCGGTGCGCGTCGCCGTTTGCTGCACCTTCGGGGAATTGAGAAGCGGGATGAAGATCCGGTCCCGCACGAAACGCGCCGTAATGCCCTCGCCGACGAGGATTCTCGTGTTCATGGTGGTGGTGCGGAGCACGTCGGTGGCCAGTGGACGCCGCTCGGCGGCGTAGGTGTCGAGCAGTCGCGCGTCCGCGCGTCCGTCGACGACCAAGGCCAGTTTCCACGCCAGGTTCTCCGCGTCCCCGATCCCGGTGTTCATGCCCTGCCCGCCGATCGGGCTGTGGATGTGGGCGGCGTCGCCGACCAGCAGGACGCGACCGGCCCGGTAGTCCGCGGCGAGTCTGCGGTGGATTCGGAACACCGAGGTCCACACCGCTCCTAGGATGCGCACGCCGGTCTCCCCGGCCCGTTCGGGCAGTAGTTCCTCGAAGCGGGCGACGATGTCGGCTGCCGATAGATGTCGATCGACCGCCGGGACATCCGCCATCAGTCGCCACCGGTCACCGCGATCGTCGTCACCACGCATGGGAATCGCCAGCAACAAGCCGTCGCGGTGATAGAAACCCGCCGACGTGGAGCGGTCACGATCCCAGTCGGCCCGCACATCGGCGAGCAGGAACTGCTCGACCACCGAAGCCCCGGGGAACTCGATCCCCGCGACGCCGCGCACCACGCTGTGCGCCCCGTCGCAGCCGATCAGCCAATCCGTTCGCAGTCGCGTCCCGTTCGCGAATTCCACAGTCGCGCCCTCGGCGTCCTGGGTCGCGGCCGTGACCGCCCGGTCCCACTCGATGTCCACGCCCAGCTCGGCGAGCCGCTGCCGCAACTGTTCCTCGATCCGGGCCTGCGACACGAACAGTGCCTGCGCCGACTCGCGCTCGTCCGGTGCGAACCGCATCGTCGCGATGGGACGCGACCGCACATACATCCGC
This sequence comes from Nocardia sp. CY15, assembly GCF_009829295.1. Classification (NCBI taxonomy): domain Bacteria; kingdom Bacillati; phylum Actinomycetota; class Actinomycetes; order Mycobacteriales; family Nocardiaceae; genus Nocardia; species Nocardia sp. CY15. Next base: position 62,110 of record NZ_VUOT01000011.1, on the reverse strand, counting down.
ATACCGACCGGAGCCAACGACCGTTCCCGCATATCGCCTATCGCCCCCATCCGCTGCAAGACCTCGACGCCGCGCGCGTGCAAGATGTTCGCCCGCGATGTCGAAAGCGGGCCGCTCATCTTGTCGACTACGCGAACCGCGATCCCCTGTGCGGCCAGCCCACAGGCCAGTACCAGACCCGACGGGCCCGCTCCCACCACCAGAACCGCCACGTGTTCCATCCCACCTCCAATTAGCATACGACTACGTTTGCGTATGCTAATTGGAGGTGGGTCTGTACGTCAATCGGTGCGCAGCAGGCCCGGGCGGCATGGATGCTCGCGTGGTGGATGCCCTCGGACTCGCGATGCCGACTGCCGCGGACCGGCTGGTTCTTCGGCGCCAGGAGCGACCCGGACTCCGGTCGATGCCGGACGGTCGAGGCCGGGCGGCCCGATTCGGGACCGAAAACCGTCCGGCGTCCTCGTTCGTCCGAATACGACTGTGACGGTGCGTCTTTCTGGTAAGGAGTTCGGCATGGCGTTGGCTTTGCACCCGGTGGACCCCATACCTGTGGTGGGCGCTGTGGTCGCCGCGGCACGGCGGATCACGGCGCGCTATCGGCTCACCCCGCAGGAGAAGCGCAACCTGAACGCCGCCCGCGGCGCGCGGCCTGCGGTCTTCACCGCATCGATAGGAGGGCGCATCTACCGCAGATGACGCAGTATTGCCCGGAAGGTTTCCGCAGATATATGCTGATGTATATGAAGACGATGATCGATGTGAACGACGAAGCCCTAGCCCTCGCCGCCAAGGAGTTGGGCACCACCACGAAGAAAGACACGGTGAACGCGGCACTGCAGTTCGTCGCCGACCGGAGGCGCAGGATCGAACAGGTTCTGACCGATCCGTACGGGTTCGGCGTCGGCCCCGACATCGGTGACGGCGAGATAATGCGCGCGGCTCGCCGTTGAGCGAAACCACCCCGCTCCGTTTGCATCTCGTGGACACCTCCGCAAGCGCCCGACTCGCGCACGAGCCGGTGCGTGCTGTGATCGCCGGACTGATTGCCGATCGCGCGGCCGCGACCTGTGTCACGGTAGACCTGGAAGCCGGTTACTCCGGACGCAACCTCGCCGACGTGCAGAACATCGCACAGCGCCGTCGCGCTCTCTACGTCAACCTGCCGATCAATGAGACGATCGCCGAGCGTGCAGGAGAGGTTCAGCAGTTGATGGCTCGCAAAGGCCACCATCGAGCCGCGGGGATCGTGGATCTGATCACTGCCGCCGTCGCCGAATTCCATGGGGCTGTACTGGTCCACTACGACGCGGACTTCGAGCATATCGCGGCGTTGACGAGGCAGCCCCATGTCTGGGTCGTGCCACAGGGCAGCCTCCACTAGGCGCTCATGCGCGGTCGCCGCTTCAGCTGCGCGCCGCCGGCCGAATGCCCGCGTACCAGTCGAGCAGGTCCGGGTCGTCCACCGCGCTGCGTTCGACGACGCGGCTCGGCTCGGCGCCCTGGAACAGCTTCTTGATGGGCACTTCCAGCTTCTTGCCGGTGCGCGTGTGCGGGATGCCGGGGGCGAGGATGATCTCGTCGGGGACGTGGCGGGGCGACACCTCGGTGCGGATGGTGTGGTCGATGCGGGTTTTCAGCTCGTCGGTGAGTTCCGCGTCGGGAGCGAGGACCACGAACAGCGGCATCCAGTATCCGCCGTCGGGCTGCTCGGCGCCGATCACCAGCGCCTCGGCGATCTCCGGGAGCCGTTCCACGGACTGGTAGATGTCGGCGCTGCCCATCCGGATGCCGTGCCGGTTGAGCGTGGAATCCGACCGCCCGTGCACGATCACGCTGTGGTGATCGGTGATGGTGATCCAGTCACCGTGCCGCCAGACGCCGGGGAACATGTCGAAATACGCGTCGTGGTAACGCTTTCCGTCCTCGTCGCGCCAGAAGGAGACCGGCATGGACGGCATCGGCGCGGTGACGACGAGTTCGCCCACCTCGCCGCGTACCGGCTGCCCGGCCGGGTCGTAGGCGTCGAGCGCGACGCCGAGGTAGGGCGCCGACAGTTCACCGGGCCACACGGGCACGGTGCGCACGCCGCCGATGAACGCCGACACCACGTCGGTGCCGCCGCTGATCGAGGAGACCTGTACGTGCTCGCCGACGTTCTCGCCGAGCCACAGCGTCGAGGAGGTGGGCAGCGCGGAACCGGTGATCCCGACGGTGCGCAGCGCCGACAAGTCGTGGTCGGCGCGCGGTACGGAGCCCGCTTTGATGCACGCCAGCACGTAGCCGGGGCTGGTGCCCAGCACGGTCGCGCCGACTTCGGCGGCGATACGCCACAACGCGTCCGGAGCCGGAGCGGTCGGGCTGCCGTCGTAGGTGACGATGGTCGCTCCGGCCAGCAGACCCGCGATCTGGAAGTTCCACATCATCCAGCTCGGGCTCGTGTACCAGAAGAAGGTGTCCTCGGGACGGATGTCCGATTGCAGGGCAACCGCTTTCAGGTGTTCGAGCACCACGCCACCGTGGCCGTGCACGATGCCCTTGGGCAGACCGGTGGTGCCGGAGGAGAACACGATCCACAGCGGATGGTCGAAATCCACCGGCTCCGTGGTGATCACCGCCTCCGTGGCGGTGACCGCTTCGTCCCAGGAGGTCGCGTCCGGTACCTCGAGCCCGAGCCGGGAAACCGCGATCGTGCCCCGCAAGGATTCCAGGCCCGCGCGCAACGCGGCGATGTCGTCGCGCTTGTCGTGCGCCTTGCCGCCGAAACGGTAACCGTCGGCGGTGACCAGGACGGTGGGTTCGAGCTGCCCGAGCCGGTCCAGCGCGGCTTTCGGCGAGTAGTCCTGGCCGCAAGCGCTCCAGATGGCGCCGATGCTCGCGGTGGCCAGGAACGCGACCACCGCCTCCGGGATGTTCGGCAGATACCCGGCCACCCGGTCGCCGGGCCGAACGCCCAGTGCACGCAGCGTCTGCGCGAAAGCCGCTGTGTGGTCGATCAATTCGACCCAGGACACTTCTCGTACCGCGGCGTCCTCGCTGACGGCTTTGATCGCGGGCCGGTCGGTGCGTAACTGCCGGATCACCTGGTCCACGTAGTTCAACCGGGTGCCGGGGAACCACTGGGCCCCCGGCATCTCGGCGCTCGCCAGGACCTCACCCGCGACGTCGCCGAGCTGGAAGTAGTCCCACAGCGCGTGCCAGAAACCGGGGAGATCCTCGACCGACCACTGCCACAACGCGTGATAGTCGGCCGCGTGCACGCCGGTGCGCGCCGCGACGAATCGCGCGAAGTCGGTGATGGTCGCGCTGGCGATGTCTTCTTCGGTCGGCACCCATTGGGGTTGCATCGCGGTCCTCCTGCTTGTGGAAACTCGGTGCTCAGTCGCGGTCGGCGCGCCGCACGATCTGCTCGGCGTGCCGGAACACGGGGCCATCGACCATCCTGCCCTCGAGGGCGAAGACACCGCGATGCTTCGGCGCCTCCTCCAGCACTCGCATGGCCCAGGCGAGCTCCTGCTGGGACGGCGCGTAGGCGGCCCGCAGCACCGGCACCTGGGACGGGTGGATCGCGACCTTGGCGTCGAAACCGACAGCGACCGCGTCCTCGGCTTCGGCGCGCAGACCCTCCGGATCGCGAATGTTCAGATACACCGAGTCCAGGGCGAACTTGCCGTGCGCCTTGGCGGCCAGCAACGTGGTCGAGCGCACATGCCGGGCCACGTCGCGATAGCTCCCGTCGGCGTGCCTGCTCGCGGTGCCGCCGAGCCCGGCCACCAGGTCCTCCGCGCCCCACATGACGCCGATCGCGTTGCTCGCCGCCGCCTCGCCGACCGTGAGCGCGCCGAGGGGTGACTCGATCAGCGCGATCACCTCGTAGTCCGCCAGCGCCGAGACCTGTTCGGCCGACTCGCATTTCGGCAGCATCAGCCGTCGGTAGGCGGTGTCGGCCAGCGCCGCGAGATCGAGCGCGTGCTCGTCGGTGCCGGCCGCGTTGACCCGCACCACGGTGGTCTCCGGGTCCAGCGGCGTGTCCAGCAGCGCCTTGCGCGCCGATGCCTTGTCGTGCGCGGCGACGCCGTCCTCCAGGTCCAGGATCACCACGTCCGCCGCCGCGGCCGCCTTCGCGAAGCGTTCGGGACGATCGGCCGGGCAGAACAACCACGCCGGTCCCGCCATCTGCCAGCTCATGCCAGGTCCCCTTCCGGGGCGGACGTCTCCGCGGAGGGCGGAGCTTTGCGGACCAGCGTCTTGCGGACCGCGGTGGCGACGACGTCGCCGTGCTGGTTGCGTGCCGTGTGCGCGAAGGTCACGATGCCCTCTCCGGGGCGGCTGTTCGACTCGCGCTTGTCGGTGACCACGGTCTCGGCGTACATGGTGTCGCCGTGGAACAGCGGCTTGGGGAACGCCACCTCCGAGAAGCCGAGGTTGGCCACGATGGTGCCCTGGGTCAGCTGCGCCACCGACAACCCGATCAGGGTGGACAGCGTGAACATGGAGTTCACCAACCGCTGGTTGAACGGGGGCAGCCGCTCGCTGAACGCCGCGTCCAAGTGCAGCGCTTGCGTGTTCATGGTCAGCGTGGTGAACAGGACGTTGTCGGCCTCGGTGATGGTGCGGCCCGGTCGGTGCTCGTAGACCACCTCGGTGTCGAACTCTTCGAACCACAGGCCGCGTTGCACGACCGCGCGCCGGGTCACAGGCCCAGCTCCCGTCCGATCAGCATCAGCTGAACCTCCGTCGTCCCCTCGCCGATTTCCAGGATCTTGCTGTCGCGATAGTGCCGGGCGACGGCGTATTCGTTCATGAAGCCGTAGCCGCCGAAGATCTGTGTCGCGTCGCGGGCGTTGTCCATGGCGGCCTCGCTGGCCACCAGCTTCGCGATGGACGCCTGCTTCTTGAACGGCTTGCCCGCCAGCATCAGCGCCGCGGCGTCGTAGTAGGCCGTCCTGGCGGCATGCGCCCGCGCTTCCATCCTCGCGATCTTGAAAGCGATGGCCTGGTTGCGCCCGATCGCCTGGCCGAACGCTTCCCGCTCCTTGGCATAGCGGACGCTCTCGTCCACGCAGCCCTGCGCGGCCCCTACCGAGAGCGCGGCGATGGCGATGCGCCCTTCGTCGAGGATGCGCAGGAAGTTCGCGTAGCCGCGGCCGCGCTCGCCGAGCAGGTTGTCCTCGGGCACGCGCACGTCGGTGAAGCTGAGCGGATGGGTGTCGGAGGCGTTCCAGCCCACCTTGTTGTACGCGGGCTCGGCGACGAAACCGGGTGTGTCGGTCGGCACCAGGATGGTCGAGATCTCCTTCTTGCCGCCGGTCTGCCCGGTGACCGCGGTGACCGTGACGAGCTTGGTGATGTCGGTGCCGGAGTTGGTGATGAACTGCTTGCTGCCGTTGATGATCCATTCGCCGCCGTCGGCGACCGCGGTGGTCCTGGTGCCGCCCGCGTCGCTGCCCGCGCCCGGTTCGGTGAGTCCGAACGCGGCGAGGTTGCGGCCGCTGGTCAGCTGCGGCAGCCATTCTTGTTTCTGCTTGTCGTTGCCGAAGCGGTAGATCGGCATCGCGCCCAGCGAGACACCGGCTTCCAGCGTGATCGCCACGCTCTGGTCGACCTTGCCCAGCTCCTCGAGCGCCAGGCACAAGGCGAAGTAGTCGCCGCCCATGCCGCCGTACTCCTCGGGGAACGGCAGGCCGAACAGACCCATCTCGGCCATTCCCGCGACGACTGCGTAGGGAAAGGTGTGGTTCGCGTCGTGCTCGGCCGCCACCGGCGCGACCACCGACCGTGCGAAGTCGCGCACGGTCAGCGCGAGATCCCGGTACTCCTCCGGCAGCGTGCCGGTGGACAGGAAGTCGGTCATGTGGGGGTTCCTTCTCGTTCGGCCTGTTCGGCGTGGTTCGTTTCGGCCTGCGCGACGACGCGCGCCAGCACTTGGTCGAGGCGCACCTGGACGCCGGGCTCGACCAGCAGTTCGACGGTTCCGGCGACCGGCGCGGTGAGCGAGTGCTCCATCTTCATCGCCTCCACGATGACCACCGGATCGCCCGCGGCGACGGCGGCGCCGGAAGCGACCGGTATCGCGATCACCGAACCGGGCATGGGAGAGCGGATTTCGGCGTCGCCGACGTGTTCGTCACCGCCGCGCACGTTCGTCTCGGCCACTTCGCGCAACCCCGCGATGCCCGACGGTCCGGCCACCCACAGCAGGCCGTCATGCTCTGCGACCCGGTAGGTGCGGCGCAGGCCGTCGCGGGTGAGGGTGAGCACGCCCGCGTACGGATCGCGGGAATCGGTGAAAGAGGCTGTCAGCGAGAGACTTTCGCCGTCACCGACCCGCACCGCGCCGTTGTCGGGTGTGCCGGAGAGGTAGACGTGCTCGACCCGCTCGCCGCCCGCGAGCCGGATCGGTGTGGGCGCGTCGGCCCCGATCCGCCAGCCGGACGGGACTTCCCAGGGATCGCGCGGCGCGGCCGGCCAGCGGCGCAGCCAGTGCCAGGCCGCCGCGGCGACGAACTCGTCGTCGCCGACCGGGGCGGGATGGAAGTCGGCCACCCGCCGGTCCAGCAGGTCGGTGTCCAGCCGACCCTCGGCCACGTCCGGGTCGGCCAGCAGGAAGCGCAGGAACTCGATATTGCTGGTCACGCCGAGCAGGACCGTGTCGGCCAGCGCCCGGTCGAGTTTCGCGAGCGCGGCGGCGCGGTCACCGGCATGCGCGATGACCTTCGACAGCATCGGGTCGTAGTCGCTGCCGACGCGCGTGCCGATCCGCAGGCCCGAATCGACCCGCACCCCGGGGCCCTGCGGCTCGTCGAGGTCGAGCACCGTGCCGCCGGTAGGCAGGAATCCGCGCCCGGGATCCTCGGCGTACACCCTGGCCTCGATCGCGTGCCCGACCATGCGGATGTCGTCCTGCGCCACCGCCAGCTTCTGTCCCGCCGCCACCCGTACCTGGCTTTCCACCAGGTCGATGCCGGTGACCAGCTCGGTCACGGGGTGCTCCACCTGCAAGCGGGTGTTCATCTCCATGAAGAAGAACTCGTCGGGGCGGTCGGCGGAGACGATGAACTCCACCGTGCCCGCGCCCACGTAATTCACGCTGCGCGCGGTGTTGCAGGCGGCGGCTCCGATTCTGGCCCTGGTGGCGGCGTCGAGCAGCGGCGAGGGAGCCTCCTCGATCACCTTCTGGTGGCGGCGCTGCAAGCTGCACTCGCGCTCGCCCAGGTGCAGCACATTGCCGAACTGGTCGGCGAGGATCTGCACCTCGATGTGCCGCGGCCGAGTGACGAAGCGTTCCAGGAACAGCGTGTCGTCGCCGAACGCGGCGGCGGCTTCACGTCGGGCGCTGCGCAGCGCCTCCGGCAGCCGAGCCGGATCGTCCACCCGGCGCATGCCCTTGCCTCCACCGCCCGCGGACGGCTTGACCAGCACCGGATACCCGACTTCGGCGGCCGCGGCGATCAGCTCGTCGTCGGTCAGACCGGGTGTGGCGATGCCGGGCACCACCGGGACGCCGAACGCGGCCACGGTGTTCTTCGCGGTGATCTTGTCGCCCATCACCTCGATCGCGCGAGGCGGTGGGCCGAGGAAGACGATGCCCGCCTCGGCCAGCGCGGCGGCGAAGGCGGCGTTCTCCGAGAGGAAGCCGTAGCCGGGGTGAACCGCTTGCGCGCCGGTGCGCACGGCGGCGGCCACCACGCGGTCGATGGCGAGGTAGCTCTCCCGGGCGGGGGCCGGGCCCAGGCGCACCGCCGTGTCGGCTTCGTGGACGTGGCGGGCGTCGGCGTCGGCGTCGCTGTAGACCGCCACCGAGCGAATGCCCAAGGCACGCAGAGTACGGATAACCCGTACCGCGATCTCACCGCGGTTGGCGACGAGCACGGTGTCGAATCCGACGGGAACGGATTTGTTCAACATCGCCATCACATCCGGAAAACGCCGTAGGAGACCGGTTCGAGCGGGGCTTGCGCACATACCGAAAGAGCCAGTCCCAAAACGGTTCTGGTGTCTGCCGGATCTATGACGCCGTCGTCCCACAACCGGGCGGTCGAGTAGTAGGGGTTGCCCTGGCTTTCGTACTGTTCCCGGATCGAGGCCTTGAACGCCTCCTCGGCTGCGACTGATCCCTCCCTACTCCCGCCCGGGCCTGACCAAGGCTGCCCGCTGCTGTCGAGCTGGTCGCCGCGCACCGTCGACAGCACCGACGCCGCCTGCTCGCCGCCCATCACCGAGATCCGGGCGTTCGGCCACATCCACAGAAACCGCGGGGAATACGCGCGCCCGCACATCGAATAGTTGCCCGCGCCGTAGGAGCCGCCGATCACCACGGTGAGCTTCGGCACGCGCGCGCAGGCCACCGCGGTGACCATCTTCGCGCCGTGCTTGGCGATACCGCCCGCCTCGTAGTCGCGGCCGACCATGAAGCCGGTGATGTTCTGCAGGAACAGCAGCGGGATGCTGCGTTTGTCGCACAGCTCGATGAAATGGGCGCCCTTCATGGCGGATTCGCTGAACAGCACGCCGTTGTTCGCGACGATGCCCACCGGATGCCCGTGGATGTGCGCGAATCCGGTGACCAGGGTCTTGCCGTATTCGGCCTTGAACTCGTGGAAGCCGCTCTCGCCGTCGGGAGTTCCGTCGACCAGGCGATGGATCACCTCACGCACGTCGTAGGGGGTGCGCAGGTCGACCGGCACCACGTCGTAGAGCTCCGACTGTGGCGCGGCGGGTGCGATGGTGGGCCGCACCTCCCACGGGACGGGCGTGCGCGGTGCGAGGGTGGCCACGATGCGGCGCACGATGCGCAGCGCGTCCTGGTCGTCCTCGGCGAGATGGTCGGTGACGCCGGAGGTGCGCGAGTGCAGCTCACCGCCGCCGAGCTCCTCGGCCGTGACCACCTCCCCGGTCGCGGCCTTCACCAGCGGCGGGCCACCGAGGAAGATGGTGCCCTGATTGCGCACGATCACGGCCTCGTCGCTCATCGCGGGCACGTAGGCGCCTCCGGCGGTGCAGGAGCCGAGTACCGCGGCGATCTGCGGAATTCCCTTGGCGCTCATGGTCGCCTGATTGAAGAAGATGCGCCCGAAATGCTCCCGGTCGGGGAAGACCTCGTCCTGGTGAGGCAGGTACGCACCGCCGGAGTCGACCAGATACACGCACGGCAACCGGTTCTGCAACGCGATCTCCTGCGCGCGCAGATGCTTCTTCACCGTCATGGGGTAATAGGTGCCGCCCTTGACCGTCGCGTCGTTGGCCACGATCACGCATTCGCGCCCGGACACCCGGCCGATCCCGGTGATGATCCCGGCGCCGGGGGACTCGTCGCCGTACATCCCGGTCGCGGCCAGCGGGGAGAGCTCGAGAAACGGGCTGCCCGGATCCAGCAGCCGGTCCACCCGCTGCCTGGGCAGCAGCTTGCCGCGCGCGACGTGGCGATCGCGCGCCTTCGCGGGCCCGCCGAGCGACGCGGCGGCCAGCCGGGCGCGCAGGTCGTCGACCAGCGCCGCGTGCGCGGCGCGATTGTCGACGGCCTCTTCGGTAACGGTCATCACGCCATCCTGTCGTCCAGTTAGTCGACGATAACTGGAATTCAGGTTAGTGTTGATTAACCGAGTTGTCCAGGTCGGTGGAAAGGAACGCGTGTGACCAGTGCCGAATCCGTCGCGCCCACTCGCCGTGAGCAACTGAAGGCGCAACGCAGGACGCAACTGCTGGAAGCCGGGGCGCGGTTGATCGCCGATCGCGGCTTCCTCGGCATGCGCTTGGACGACTTGGGGGCCGCTGTCGGCATCAGCGGTCCGGCGGTCTACCGGCACTTCCCGAACAAAGAAGCGCTGTTGGTCGAGTTGCTGGTCGGGGTGAGTCAGCGCCTGCTCGACGGCGGCAAGGCGGTGGTGGCGGGCACGAATTCCGCCGAGCAGGCGCTTGCCGGGCTGGTCGATCACCACTTGGACTTCGCGCTCGGCGAACCGGAGCTGATCCGCATCCAGGACCGGGACCTGGACAATGTGCCCGCCCCGGCCCGCCGCGAGATCCGCCGCACCCAGCGCCAGTACGTGGAGATCTGGGTGGGCGTGCTGCGCGAGCTGCATCCGGAACTACCCGAGGAGACGGCGCGGGTGCAGGCCCACGCCGTCTTCGGCCTGATCAACTCCACCCCGCACAGCGCGAGCGACGCGACCGCCGCCAGGGCCAGGCCGGTGCTGCGCAGGATGGCGCTGACGGCGCTGGGGTGAGCGCGCCCTCATCGCGCGCTCCACCCCCCGTCCATCGTGTATGCCGCGCCGGTGACCATGCCCGCCTCCGGCGACGCGAGCCAGCTCACCAGCGAGGCGACCTCCTCCGGCTCGACGAGGCGTTTGATCGCGCTCTCGGTGAGCAGGATCCTCTCCACCACCTCCTGTTCGGGCACGCCGTGCGCCTTGGCCTGGTCGGCGATCTGCTTGTCCACCAACGGTGTTCGCACATAGCCGGGGTTGACGCAGTTGCTCGTCACCCCGTGCGGTCCGCCCTCCAGTGCGGTGACCTTCGACAACCCCTCCAGCCCGTGTTTGGCCGTGACGTAGGCGACCTTGAATTCGGAGGCGCGCAGGCCGTGCACCGAGGAGATGTTGACGATTCGCCCCCAGCCCTGCCGGTACATGTGCGGCAGAGCGGCGCGCACCAGCAGGAACGGCGCCTCGACCATCAGCGTGAGCAGATCTCGGAAACGCTGCGGCGCGAAGTCTTCGATCGGGCTGATGTGCTGCACCCCGGCGTTGTTCACCAGGATGTCGATGTCGAGTTCCAGCTCCTCCAGCGACGTCACGTCGAGCAGATCGACCGCCCATGACTTGCCGCCGAGTTCCCCGGCCATCGCCTTCGCGCCGGCTTCGTCGACGTCGGCCACCGTCACCGTGGCTCCCCGCGCCGCGAGCGCACGGGCGCACGCCGCGCCGATACCGCTCGCGCCGCCGGTGACCAGAGCGCCGCGCCCCGTCAGATCACTCATCGCACGGTCACCTCGGTGCGCGCGCCCAGGCTCGCGGCGTCGGCGTGATCGATGCTCTCCAAGGACAGCCCCTTCGTCTCTTTCGCGACGAGCACGGCGATCGCGCTCACCGCCGCCGCGCCCGCCAGATACCAGGCGATCGGCACCGCGGAGTGGTAGGTGTTCAGCAGCCGGACGGCGATGATCGGCGCCAGCGAACCGGCCACGATCGAGGTCACCTGGTAGCCGAGGGACACACCGGAATAGCGCATCCGGGTGGGGAACATCTCGGCCATGATCGCGGGCTGCCCGGCGTACATGAAGGCGTGGAAGACCAGGCCGATGATGATGGCGGACATGATGACCACGTTGTGGCCGCTGTCCATCATGGGGAAGGCGAAGAAGCCCCAGGTGCCCGCGGTCAGCGCGCCGACCAGGTAGACCGGTTTGCGGCCGAAGCGGTCGGACAGCCGGCCCACCAGCGGAATCGTCACGAAGTGCACCGCGTGCGCGGCCAGCAGCCACCACAGGATGACCTCGGTGTCGGCGTGCACCTGCACCTTCAGATAGGTGATCGTGAACGTGACCACCAGGTAGTACATGACGTTCTCGCCGAAACGCAGTCCCATCGCGGTGAGTACGCCGCGCGGGTAGCGGCGCAGCACCTCGACCACGCTCAGCGACGTCGCCTTGATCTGCTCGGCTTCCTGCTGCGCCGCGACGAAGATCGGCGCGTCGGTGATCTTGGTGCGGATGTAGTAGCCGATCAGCACCACCACCGCCGACAACCAGAACGCCACTCGCCAGCCCCAGCCGAGGAACGACTCGTCCGACAACGTGGAGGTGAGGACCAACAGCACGACCGTCGCCAGCAGGTTGCCCGCAGGGACGCCCGCTTGTGGCCAGCTCGCCCAGAACCCCCGGCTGCGACTGGGACTGTGCTCGGCGACCAGCAGCACCGCGCCGCCCCATTCCCCGCCGACCGCGAAACCCTGGATGAAGCGCAGCGCCACCAGCAGGGCGGGCGCCCAGTAGCCGATCTGCCCGAAGGTGGGCAGGCAGCCCATCAGGAACGTCGCGCTGCCCACCAGGATCAGGCTGAATTGCAGCAGCTTCTTGCGGCCGTACTTGTCGCCGAAATGTCCGAAGACCACGCCGCCGAGCGGGCGCGCCGCGAAACCGACCGCGTAGGTCACGAACGCGGCGAGGATGGCGTCCAGATCGCTGGTGCCCTTGGCGAAGAACACCTTACTGAACACCAGCGTGGCGGCGGTGCCGTAGAGGAAGAACTCGTACCACTCCACGACCGTGCCCGCCATCGACGCGGCCACCACGCGGCGCAGGCCGCTGGTCGTGCCCTCCGCGTCCTTCGCCGGTGTCGCTCCGGCGCTGTGCTCCCTCATCGCACTTCTCCTTCGTGCCCGGGGCCACACGCCGGGTCTCGGTGTGATGGCCCCCACAATGCTTGGCTGCACAGAGTATTGGTGCAGACGAATCGCGCCGCAATGACTATTAATGCAGTTCGGTTCTGCAAAGATGCAGATAACTGCGGCTGCGGCAGCATTCAGGCTGAAGTCGGCAGGCGTTCACGGGCCCGGAACGGGCGCGAATTTCGGATGCGGCCCGGTGCGCGATCCGCTCGGCGGAGCCGGTGATCGGCTCAGGGCGAAGAGCTCTACGTGGTGACCCCGATCAGGTTCGTATCACGGTTCTCGATCGCTTCGGTCGTGTTCTGCGGGGCGGATGGGCGTACTCGGTGCAGGGCCGCGTAGCCCGCGGTCGCGAGGACCAGCGCGACGAATATGCCGAGATTGCTGCTGCCCAAGCCGCCGGCGCGGGCGGCTGGAGTGAACAGATATCCGAGCAGCGGGCCGATGTGCGGATCGGGCGAGGTGATCAAGCCGAACCCGACGAGGGTCGCGACGGTCAGGCAGCCGACCCCGGCACGGTTCACCCTGCCGTAAGCGCCGACCGGGCTGAACAGGGCCGTCCGGTCGTAGCCGATGTGGCGTCGCTGCCACAGGTCGACGACGAAGATTCCGGACCAGGCGGCCATCACCACCGCCGTCGTGGTCAGGAATGCCTGGAACGGGGCGAAGAAGCCCGGAGCGGCGAAGACGACATAGCCACCGGCGCCCGCGATCAGCACCGCGTCGATGAGCACGGTGTAGTGCCTCGGCATCCGCACGCCCAAGGTCTGCAACGCCAGGCCCGAGGAGTACAGGCCGATGATGGAGCCGGACACGAAACCCACCAACGCCAGGATCAGATACGGCACCAAGAACCAGGTGGGCAGATGGGCCGACAAGGCGCTGATCGGATCGGTCGCGGCTCTGGCCGCGACCTCCGGATCACCGGCAGCCAGCAGCGTCCCGAATCCCATCAACACGACGGCGGGCGCGGTGCCGCCGAAGGTGATCCATCCCACCAGCGCACCTCTACCGGTCTCGCGTGGCAGATAGCGGGTGTAGTCGGCCGCGCAGTTCACCCAGCTCAGGCCGAGCAGACTGGCGGTCAACATGATCCCGCCCGTGAACGCGCCGAAACTGGCCCGGCCGTGGGTCGCGAACGAGATCTCGGGCAGCGTCAGCACGCAGTAGACCACCGACAGCGCGGTGAATACCAGGGCGAACCACTTCTGGATCCGCAAGATCACGTGGCAGCCGTAGATGCCGACCACCGTGCTGGCCAGGACGACGAGGCAGAGGGTGACGACCATGAGCGGTCTGGTATCCATCTCCGGGTCGAGCCGATGGGCAACGGTGCGGGCCGCGAGGGTCGCCAGGACCGCCGAGAAGGTCTCCCACCCCACCAACGCCAGATAACTGATCAAGGTCGGCACCTTGTTGCCGTGAAATCCGAACGCCGCGCGGCCGGCCACCATGGTCGCCGCCCCGCCTCGCTGCCCGGCCAGTGACACCAGAGCGAGCAGCAGGAACGACAGCACCGCACCGGCCGCCGCCGCCAGCGCCGCCAGGTGCCAGTCGAGGCCCAATGCCATGACATACGGACCGAACGACACCAGCAGCACGTTGCAACTGGTGCCCGCCCACGGCCAGAACTGCGCGCGCGGTTTACCTCGACGCTCCTCATCGGTGACCCATTCGGCGCCTTTGCGCTCGACGGACCATTCCGAAGTTTTCGCTGAAGCCGCTGGAGCTGTTGCCATGCCGAGATCCATTCGCCGAGGGCCGCGACCGGCTGCGGGCACCGGGCCCCGACCATTACGTATACTTATATATTGTGCCGCTGAATGATGGCTCATTGTATGGCGGTTTAGTGCTGAGCGGAACCATCGTTGATAGAGCAACTATTGAGGCGCAACGGATCTGACGCTCGGAGGAAGCAAGCGTTTTCGATCAGGTAGGCGTTATCGGAGCGCGGATTGCTCCTTCGGTCGCGCTCTGGGTGATGCGCTGCGGACTCCCTCACACCTGATCAACGACCCGTTATCGAACGGCGTATGGCCTGGTGACGCAGAACTTGCGGTGCTGCCCACGATCAGGTGTCGGTCCGGCCCAGAGCGGTCGGCCGCTTTCGAACAGTCGCCGGAGCGGCAGGCCGTTCCGTTCTGCGAAGATGCAGAGATGAGCCCGGCTTCCGCGGGGTCTGCCCGACGTCCCAGCGCCGACGACCTCCTCGTTCTGCTCGCGGTCGGACGGTCCGGCCGCTTCGTCACCGCGGCCGAGGAACTCGGCATCAACCACACCACGATCTCCCGCCGCATCGCCGCGCTGGAACACACCCTCGGCGGCCGGGTGCTCACCCGGGTGGCGGGTGGCTGGGAGCTGACCGATCTCGGCAAGGAGGCGCTCGCCGCCGCCGAGGCGGTGGAATCGGCCGTGAAGTCCCTCGCGAGCGACGCGGGTGGGAACCGATCGCTGGAAGGGGTGGTCCGCATCTCGGCGACGGACGGCTTCAGCGCCTACATCGCCGCGCCAGCGGCCGCCGAAGTGCAGCGGCAGCACCCGAAGATCACGGTGGAGATCGTGGCGACCACCCGGCGCACGTCGCAACAACGTTCGGGACTCGACCTCGAGATCGTCGTCGGCGAGCCGCAAGTGCACCGCGCCACCGCCACCCACCTGGCCGACTATTGCCTCGGCCTCTACGCCTCGCGCGATTACCTGCGCGACCACGGCACGCCCGCGACGATCGAGGACCTGGCCGAGCACCCGCTGGTGTACTTCATCGATTCCATGCTCCAAGTCGACGACCTCGACCTGGCCTCCAGCTTCGCGCCCGCGATGCGCGAATCCGTCACCTCCACCAATGTTTTCGTGCATGTGGAAGCCACACGCGCGGCAGCGGGCCTCGGCCTGCTGCCCTGCTTCATGGCCGATCGCCACGCGGATCTCGTTCGCGTGCTGGCCGATTCGGTCACGGTCACCCTCGGCTACTGGCTGGTCGCCCGCACCGAAACGCTCCGCCGCCCGGAAGTGGCCGCCGTCGTCACCGCGATCCGCGCCATGGTCGCCGACCAGCGCGACGTCCTTCTCGGACGCCTGGGCTGACTTCCGCCGGGCGAACATCGGCGGTCCGAGCTGCGGAGCACACAGGTTCACCTGCGCTCCTGGACGTTTTCGCCCGAGATCTGTTTGGCTGGTGGCTTCGACGGTTTCAGGAGGTACACACCTATGGCGCTCATGCACTGGGGATTCATCTACACAGCGGCCGGCAGTGCCACGGGCGGCGATGTCAGCGTCGTGGACACCGGAAAGTGCCGCACTGTCCTCGTGGGGGTGGAGAAGCCCGAGGAAGGCATCGAGGTCGCGCGCCGCCTGGTGGACGAGGGTGTGCAATTGATCGAGCTGTGCGGAGGGTTCGGGCCCGTTTGGGCCGGGCGCGTCATCGAGGCGATCGACGGTGCGGTGCCCGTGGGCACGGTCGGCTACGGGCCTGAAGCAGTCGACCAGGTGCACGCCATCTTCTCCTGACCGTATGCCGCAAAGGCAGATCGCGTCTGTTGTTCTCCGAGTCAGGCCGTTCGGGCGAGGGTGTCGAATCGGTGGCGGAAGTGTTCTGCGTCGTCTCCCCGTGTGCGGGTGGCGGCTACGCGGACCGGGCGTAATTCGGCCAGAAGTCGTGGAGAGTTGACGGGGCCTTCCAGGAGGGCCAGGGCGGTGTGCGCTTCGGTGATCGCCGCGGTGGAGTCACCGAGCCCGGCGAGAGCGGCGGCGAAATAGGCGCGGTACGAGGCTTCGTCCCGTGGGAAATAACCCCCGTGGGCCACGCTCTGGCGGCACAGTTCGGCCGCCTGGCCGTGGTGCCCGAGCATCCGGAGTCCTCGCGCCTCATGGGCGTGCAACTCGGCCTCGTTCACGTGCTCCAACCATGCCGGGTCGTCTGGATTGTCGAGGCCGCGATCGGCCTCGCGCCACACTCGCGCCATCGCGCGATCGAACTCCTGCTGGTCACCGACGGCCGCGTACGCGGTTGCCTCCTCGGCGGCCTTCAGCGCGTTCATGCGAGCGGACGGTATGCCCCTGACGAGTTCTGTCGAGCGCCGTGCGAGGCGCACGGGCTCGGCAAAAGAGGCGGGGGAGGACGCGGCGAGATTCGCGAGGTCTCCCAGGGCGGCGGCCAATAAGGCGTTGTCGCCGCACTGTTCGGCAAGCAGAACCGATTCCGTGAGTTGCCGCCAGGCAGTGCCGGGCCGATTGCTATCACGAGCCAGCCAAGCAACGGTATTCGACAGCCATCCGGTGGCACTCACCAATTCGGTCCCTAGGTGGCGGCCGTACGACCTGGAGTCCAGCAGCCGCCGTACCGAGGCGTATTGGCGCGCTGCGTAGTCGAAGACGCCGCCACCTCCACGATGGTTGTCGTGCTCCCACAGCCGTTGCGTGAGCACCCGAATATAAGTGACGTGCCCGGTGCCGACCCGAATCGGTTCAGCCGCCCTGGTCGGCGGTATGGAGACACCCGACACTGCCGTTATTGTCGCTGCCAGGCCGAATTGTCTGCGGTCCACGTCATCGACTCCTTCGCCACCCCCGTAGTCGATGGTCCCCGTATCGGGTGTCGCGAGCAAGAGGGGCAGCAGCGCGGAGCGGGGAATCCCCAGCGCGTCGGCGGCGCGAACGAGTTCGCGGATGTCGAAGATGGTCCCCACTTCACCGCGTTCCACGCGGCCCGCGTGAGTGCGGTCCCAGTGCAGGAGTGCGCCGAAGTCGGCTTGCGACAAGCCCATCTCTCTGCGGACGAGGGCGAGGGCTTGACCGGGCCGACCCTCGGCGAGCAACTTGCGGAATTGCGGCGACTTCCACACGCCGTCCATCTCGTGGTCGATCACTTTCGGCCCCCTGTCCCGAAATCCCTGTTGTGAGCGCACTTTAAGCCCGACTTTGCAGGCTGCGGGGGGCGACCACAGATTTCGCACACCCGGTGCCGTGCGCTTGACAGCGTCGCGGTGCGCCCTTCCGTTTCCTCTTCGCTCGATTCGAGCAGCTGAATTGGAGAATGCCGCTACATGCGCTCGATCTTCTACGGGATGAGGATGTGGTGGGCTTGGCAGTATCGGCGGTACAGAGTTCCTGACTGCGGGTTATGCCGTGCGGGCGAGGGCGTCGAAGCGGAGGCGGAAGTGCTCCGCGTCGTCGTCACGCGTGCGTGCGGCGGCGACTCGCACCGGGCGCAGTTCGGCCAGTAGGCGCGGAGAGTCGACCGGGCCTTCCAACAGGGTCATGGCGGTGTGCGCTTCGGTGATCGCCGCGGTGGAGTCGCCGAGCCCGGCGAGAGCGGCGGCGAAATAGGCGCGGTACGAGGCTTCGTCTCGTGGACGCTGGGTGCCGCGTTCCCCGATCGTTTCTCGGTAGATGCTTACGGCCCGGTCGTGCTGACCCAAGTAGACGCGGCCCCGGGCCTCGATCGACCTGATCTCGGACGGTGTGACGTGGTGCAGCCAGACCGGCTCGTCGACATCGTCGAGTCCTCGCTCGACCTCGCGCCAGGCTCGGGTCATCGCCTGTTCGAAGTCCTGCCGTTCCCCGATTGCCGCGTGTGCCACGGCTTCACGGGCGGATCGGACCGCGTTCAGCCGGGCCGACGGGATTCGGCGAGCCAGGTGGCTGGCGCGCTGAGCCAGCCGCACGGGTTCGCGGCTCGTCGGTCTGTCGGTGGTCAAGAACGTCAAACTGGCGAGCGCATTGGCGAGTAATTCGTCGTTGTCGGCCTGCTCGGCCATCAGCACCGCTTCGACGTAGCACTGCCGCGCGACAGCGGATCGCCCAGCGTCCAGGCAGAGCCAACCGGCGCAGCGAGCAAGACGGCTCGTCTCGGCCAACAGACGGAGGCCGGTGTGTCGGCCGTAGCCACCGTGGTCGAGCAGGCGGCGAGCCAAACCATATTGCCGAAACGCGAATTCGGCGATGTCCCCGCCGCCGAAGTGATTGTCGTGATTCCACATGCGCTGCGTCAGTGTCTGGAAGTAGGCGACATGGCCGGACCCGACCCGGGGCGGCGCAGACTGTGCGGGTGCGCTTGCGGCCATAGTGGTGATTGTTGCTGCCAGGCCGAATTGTCTGCGGTCCATGTCGTCGGCTCCTTTCCCCCCGCCTTCGATGGTCCTCGGGTCGACCGGTCCCAGCAAGATTGGAAGCAATGCCGTGCGCGGCACTCCCAGCGCGTCGGCGGCGCGAACGAGTTCGCGGATGTCGAAGATGGTCCCCACTTCACCGCGTTCCACGCGGCCCGCGTGAGTGCGGTCCCAGTGCAGGAGTGCGCCGAAGTCGGCTTGCGACAAGCCCATCTCTCTGCGGACGAGGGCGAGGGCTTGACCGGGCCGACCCTCGGCGAGCAACTTGCGGAATTGCGGCGACTTCCACACGCCGTCCATCTCGTGGTCGAACACTTTCGGCCCCCTGTTCCGAAACCCGCTGTCGTGCGCGAACTTTAAGCAGGAATCCGCAGGCCGCGGGCGGCAACCGCAGATTCCGCACACCCGGTGCCGTGCGCTTGACAGCGTCGCGATGTTCCGTCCGTTCCTCGAGGCTCGAGGTGCGCGCGCCGCCGGGGTGATGTCGTGTCGGTGCGGCACTCCGGACGCGGTGAGCCGCGAGCGGTGGCGAAAGCCCCCGGCGGCGGGCGCACCCATCGAACGAGAGGTGATCATGAAGCCGAAAGTGGTCGGGTATCTGCGCCGCGACATCTCCGGGCGCCGCGCGCGCCGGCACGAACTGGAGATCCGCGTGCTGGCGAAGTCGTCGGGCTTCGATCTGGCACGAACGCTGGTCGCAGGCCCCACCGCGCCCGCGTCGCTCGAGGCGCTGCTCACCGTGATCGGCCGCGTGGGCGCGATCGCGGTGATCACCCCGGCCCGGCACCATCTGGAAGACCGCGCGGACGCGCTCATGGCCGTGTGCGGGCTGATCACCCTGGACTCCAGGCACATTCCACCGCAGGGCGTGGGACGCCCCGCCGCACCATGGCCCCTCGGACCACGCTCGGGTGATCGAACGGACGCCTGAGGTGATCCATGCACACGAGTGTTCGGAGAGTGTCCGTTTCCACGGCCACCGTGGTACGTTTCCTTCGTTGAATGATCGTTCAATCAGTGGAGTAGGCGTGGGAAGTCGACGAGAACAGGCGGAGTGGCGGCGCGAGCGCTTGCTCGACGCGGCGTTGGAAGTATTCGCCGACAAGGGGATCGATGGAGCTTCGGTCAAGGACATCGCGGCTTCCGCCGGGGTGGCGCCGGGCCTGCTGTACCACTATTTCGCGGGCAAAGAGGCGTTGGTGACCGCGTTGCTGCGGGAGCGCGGGTTCTCGCGGCAGTTGCGCGAATCCCTGGAACAGGCGAAGGACAGGCCGGCGACCGAGGTCTTGCCTCGGGTCATGCGTGAGTTCGACGGCGTGCTGGCGGCCAATGCCAAGCTGATCAGGCTGTTTTTCGCCGCCGGGCATTCGCGCGAGAACGTGCGGGCGGTGCTGGCGGAGTTCGTGGGGGAAGGTCAGGCCGTGATGGCCGAGTATCTGCGCTCACGCGTGGCCGCGGGGGAGCTGCGTGCCCATGACGCGCACACGACCGCGACCGCTCTGTTCGCGACGCTGGCTGTCGGGCGCAGCACCGGCATCCCGGTCGATGCCGCCGAGCTGGCCGGTCTCGTGCTGCACGGACTTGTTCGACGCGCGCCATCCGAAGAAGGGAAGATCGCCGGTGCATGACATGAAGGTGCGATGCTGCGTAGTGGGCGGCGGTCCCGCCGGGATGATGCTGGGCACGCTGCTGGCCCGGCAGGGCGTCGAGGTGGTCGTGCTGGAGAAACACGCGGACTTCCTGCGAGATTTCCGTGGCGACACCATCCATCCGTCCACTCAGGAACTCATTCACGAACTCGGCTGGCTGGACGAATTCCACCGCCTCCCGCACCGCACCATGGATCGCGTCACTGTCGCTGTCGGCGGCACGCCCGTGACATTCGCGGATTTCCGTAAGTTGCCGGTCCGCAGCCCGTACATCGCGTTCCTGCCGCAATGGGAGTTCCTGAATTTCCTTGCGACCAAGGCTGTGGCTTTCCCGGGCTTCCAGCTCTGGCGGCGCGCCGAAGCAACCGATCTGCTCATCGAGAACGACCGTGTCGTCGGCGTGCGAGCGACCACCGACACCGGGAACTACGAAATCCGTGCCGATCTCGTCGTGGCCGCCGATGGCCGCCACTCGCGTATGCGCGAGGCAGCCGGTCTGCGGGCCGAGGTGAGCTCGCCACCGATGGACGTCTTGTGGTTTCGGCTGTCGCGGCGAGAGACGGACCGGGTCGAGTTCTTCCAAGGAGGTAAAGGGGCGCTGGTCGCCATCGACCGCGGTGACTACTGGCAGGTGGCGTACACCATCCCCACGAATACCTACGAAGCATTGCGCGCGCTCGGCATCGGGGAGCTACGCGACAGAATAAGCGCACTCGCTCCCGCGTTGCGCGACCGTGTTCACGAACTCGCGGGCTGGGACGACATCCATCAACTCACGGTACGGGTGGACCGGCTCGATAATTGGTATCGACCAGGTCTGCTCTGCATCGGCGACGCCGCGCACGCCATGTCACCGGCGGGCGGTGTCGGCATCAACCTGGCCATTCAGGATGCCGTCGCGGCCGCGAACATCCTCGGCCCGAAACTGCTGGCACACAGCTTGACCGACGCCGATCCGCCGCGCGTGCAGGCCCGTCGCCAACTGCCCGTCAAAGTGACCCAGCTGTTCCAGATGGTCATTCTGCGCGACCTCTATCCCAAGAACCTGCACGACAACACAGCCACCCACGTCCCCCCGATCTTCCGGCTTTTCCGGCGACTGCCCGCGCTGCGCCACGCGATGGGCCGCTTCATCGGGCTCGGCGTCCGGCCGGAACACATCCGGCCCTGACCTCTGAAACGGCCTCTCGGTGGACGAGCTCGGCTCCGCCTCCCAACCTTGTCCCTGCATCCCGCATGGGCGATCGGGACGCCGCATGGGGCGATTGCCGACGATCGGTGTTTCCGCCGCGCCCGATCGGTCAACAAATGACAGCGGGCTGTCGGGAAGCCGACGCTCACCACACATCAGATCGTTTGCCCGGCAATAAGAGTGCGCCGGGCGACGCGTGCAAGGAGGAATTGAGTGCGATCCATCCAAGCGGGAGCCCTCGTCATGGCGCTGGCCGCCGCGACCGTGATCGGAGCGAGTTCGGCGCAGGCCGAGGAGACCCTGCCCGGTGCGCCGAAGGACGAGATCATCTCGGTCGACATCAACCTGCTCGGCTGCTCCCTCGGAGCAGGCCTCGGCCTCGATCTCCTGCTCGCGCTCACCGCGGGCAACGGTTCCAGCGCGACCGTCGGCTCCGGCTTGGCCACCCGCCTGCGTGCCGCGGGCTGCCTGCCGTGGCAGCGCTGAGCACGCGGCGCATCGGGTGAGTGCGATGAGATAGATGAGATAGCGGGCTGGATGAGCCTGCGCGACCTCATCACGAGAAACCGACTGTTCGGTAGTAAGTTCCCTCGTGAGACGTCGACATCTGGTCCGGGAGCTTTCGCCGGTCGGATGCCGGACCGCTGCCGGGCGGTTCGTCGCAGGTGAGGTGAGGGTTCATGGCTGAGTGCACGCCGACTTCGGTCGTGATCTACGACGTCGGTTATTCGCAAGCGCGCCGAGTGGCCGAATTCAGGTTGGATCCCGGCGGTAGCGTGACGCTCACCGTGACCGATCGCGACGGATGCCTGATGGCGGAAAGGCTGTACGAGCGCGGTATCGAGGTTTTCGACCCGCCCGCGCGAATCATGCCGGACGAAGGCGCCCCTTTCCTCCGTGCGCTGCTCCAGTGGCGCGCGATGAGCTATTACCGCGTCGTCGATGAAAGCCCGGACGAGCCGAAGCGGCCCGCCGTCCGCACCCCTTGGTCGGCGGGCCCGGCATCGGGCTCGGATGGCGCTTCGGCGCCGCCCTCTCGGTGAGAGATGCTGTCACCCCACTTCTTCGCAACATCACCCGGCGCTTGACCAAAACCCTCGATCTCGGGACGCGGACGGCCGCAGGCACCTACCGGCGCACCAGTAGCACGCTCGACAGCGGCGCTCGCGCGTTGCGGGATGCCGACGAGCGCGGGTCGCATCTGCTGGAAGAAGCGCGCACCCGGACACAGCCGCATCCGGCGCAGGCTTCCCGGGAGCGAACGTGGAATTACCAGGCCAGTGCCGCCGAATCCGCTATGCGGGCGCGCCGCCTGATCGATGATGTCGAGTTCGAGGGCGACATGCGGGAAGCCGTGGCGAGAAGCTCCACCACGGTGCGGAAGATGCGTTCCGACGACGGTGAATTGAACATCTACAAGCCTATCCATGGTGAGGAATACGACCCGGGGTTGCCTTTCGTCCACGCCCCCGGGGCGCTGACGAGCCGGGAGATCGCGGCCTATCGGGTCGATGAATTACTCGGCTTCGGCAGGGTGCCGACGACAGCCCGGACGGACGGTGTGATCGGACCCGACGGCAGAGCGTCCGGGCCCGGCATGATCCAGCGGTTCGTCGAGTCCGGCCCTGCGCGGACGGTGGCGGAGTACCCGAGAGCCCAGCAACAGCAGGTCGCGGTACTCGATTACGTGATCGGTGCGCTCGATCGCCATCCCGGCAACTATCGCACCGTCGAACGCGACGGGCAGCTCGAGGTGGTCGCCATAGATCACGGTCGGTCGTTCCCCCTCTCGACTCGACCGCTCGAGATCAATATCGATTCCGACTTCGTGACGGCGCAGAAAGGTCAGCGCCTCGAGGATGATGTGCTGCGTGGGGTCCGAGGAGTGGACATGGACCGCTTTCGATCGGCGCTCGGCGACGCCGGTCTCCATGACAACGCCATCAACGGCGCGGTGGCACGGCTGGAGAAAATCCGGGAGCTCGGGATGATCCCGCCCGATGCCAGGGTGCTGCCACCTTGATCCACCAGGTCATCCGGCCTGTGGGTGCGGGCGCTGGTCGATCGTGTTCCGCGCCCGTGTCCACACTTCGTGAGCGTCGAACCGGGCGGCCCGCCACGAGTCGGTGGCAATTCGGACTCGGCCGCGCCACTTCCGCATGATGTCGGTGTGCACCGGCCATCGCACGAACCGCCGCATGTCCTGCTCGGTCGACCACACCGAAATCGAGCCGCCGCGCGACTCCGATGGCCGACCCCATAGCCACAGGCCGACCGCGCCGTGCATCACGGGCCAATTCCGGCCCAGCCGCATCCCCGTCTTGTAGATCTCCTGAACGTCTTCTTCGGTCACGGCGAGGAAGTCGGTCACGCTGATGAATACCGGACCCGCGATGTCGTGGCGCGGCCCGGCTTGCCAGGGCATGAGCACGGTGCCCTCGGAGAACGGTTGTTCGCCTGCCGTGCCGGGCTGGTCGGAGGATCCTCGATCTGTAGAATTAATACGCATTTGCAGATGATATGCACACGCATATGAAATGGGCAACCATCTGTCGATGGTCGTGGGCCTCGTGCTCCGGGCAGGGATCGAGCCGCTGCTGTGTTCGGAATCGGAGCCCTGGTCGAGCACGACGCTGTCCGGCCGGTCGTCGTCTCGGCGATTCGCCGCGTGATCTGTGGCCGATCGCGACCTAGGGTGAGCGGATGGCCTCTCTTTCGGATCCCGAAGTCCGCGAGTTCCTCACCCACGGCACTCGAACCGGCAAGGTGGCGTTCGTCGCCGCCGACGGCAGGCCGGTGGTGAGTCCGGTTTGGTTCATTCTCAAGGGGGACGAGCTGGTCTTCAACACCGGCAAGTCGACCGCGAAGGGCAAGGCGTTCGCCCGCGACGGGCGCATCGCGATCTGCGTCGACCTGGAGGAACCGCCCTACGCGTCGGTCCAGTTGCAGGGGTCGGTGACGCTCTCGGAAGACCCCGGCGAACTCCTGCGCACAGCCACTGCGATCGGCGGGCGTTATATGGGCGCGGACCGCGCCGAGGAATTCGGCAAGCGCAACGGCGTCCCCGGCGAACTGGTGGTCCGCCTCCGCCCCGACAAGGTGATCGCCCACTTCGACGCCACTGCCTGAGCGCCGGGTCCGCACCACCGCGAATCGTGCGGCGGGCTCGTGCGCCGCTCGGTCGGCCGATCGGTTTCGGCGGTCAATACACTCGCGCGCATGACCGTGCACTTCATCGGGGCCGGGCCGGGCGCGGCCGATCTGTTGACGGTGCGCGCGGTCGAGTTGCTCCGCGCGTCGCCGGTATGCCTGTACGCCGGGACCTACCTGGATCGCGACGTACTCGCCCATTGCGCGCCGGACGCCGAGCTGATCGATACCCAGCACCTGGACCTCGAACAGATCACCGATCATCTGGTGCGCGCCACCGCGGAAGGCAAGGACGTGGCTCGCCTGTGCTCGGGTGACCCGTCGCTGTACTCGGCGCTGACCGAGCAGACCCGCAGGCTCGACGCGCACGGTGTGCCGTGGGACGTCACGCCGGGCGTGCCCGCTTACGCCGCCGCGGCGGCGGTCCTCGGCACGGAGCTGACGGTGCCGGAGTTGGTGCAGTCGGTCGTGCTGACCCGCACCCAGGCCCGCTCCACCGCTATGCCCGAGTCCGAAGCGCTGGCGAACTTCGCCGCCACCGGAGCCACCCTCGCTCTGCACCTGGCCATCACTCGCGTGCGCGCCCTGGCCGTCGAACTGGCCGCCGACTACGGCCCGGATTGCCCGGTCGCCGTCGTCTACCGCGCCAGCCAACCCGAGCAACTGGTTCTGCGCGGCACCCTGGCCGACATCGCCGACCGGGTCGAAGCCGCCGGACTGCGGCAGGCGGCGGTGATCCTCGTGGGCCGCGCGCTCACGCCCGCGGTGTCGTGCGCGCAATCCCACCTCTACGACCCGTCGCGGGTTCGCGGCCCCGCAGGTGCGCAGCGTGAATGACAGTGGCGCGGCTTCGCCGACGGCGGGGGCAATAGGCGGCCGCCGTCTCGGCGCGAAATTGTCGCCAATGGCGCAGGAGTGACGTGTGTGAGAACCGCAACATCTCGTGGCGAACTCGCCGCAACGCTACTGCCTGTGGTGATGCTTGATGGCTATGACCGATGGTTGGTTGGGTGCCGGAGGCGACGGTAGATTGATCCGGTGATTCGCAAAGAACGTCCCGGCGGAGCCGGTCGGTGGGTTCTGGGCACGGTCGGGCCCATGTAACAAAGTCGGCATGCTGGACAGATAGTTCAAATGAACATTTTTTGCCTGATTTGATGTGAGAACTCAGCCCGGAGACGCAGGCGCCACGCTTGGAAAGGTGCGCGTCCCCTCCGGGTGTGGTCGGGGAGCGCTTGCGTGGTGTTCCGGAAGCGAGGTTACGGTTGGACCGGCTGGATTTCGGCGGAAACGGCGAAACTGGTGGCGAACGGGCACACGCGGGTTCCGGGGTAGAACCCGGGTTGTCCGGCGCTTTCCCGTTGTCTCCCGCTCAGCGGGGTATCTGGTACGCGCAGCATGTCGACCCGCAGGTGCCGGTCACAATCGCGCAGTACGTCGACCTGCACGGCGACCTGGATCTGGATAGTCTCGAACGCGCGATCATCCAGGCCTCACACGAACTGGGTTCGCTCTTCTTGCGCATCACCGAGCGCGATGGTGAACCATTGCAGTTCGTCGACAGCAGCATCGCCGAGGCCCGTCAGCTCGAGTATGTCGACCTCCGTGGCGCCGGTGATCCGGACGCGGCTGCGCTGGCATGGATGCGCGCGGAGTACAGCCATCCGCTGGACCTGACCGCCGACCGTCTGATCAAGACCGCCGCGCTGCGCCTGGCCGACGACCGCTGGTACTGGTATTCGCGGGCGCATCACATCGCGATCGACGGCTTCGGCTCGATGACATACGTGAACCGGATCGCCGAGCTGTACACGGCCTATGTCAACGCCACCGAACCCGCTCCATCCAAAGCGACCGACCTGCGCACGCTCTACGAGCAGGAGATCGCCTACCGCGAAAGCTCCCGCTTCGTCACCGACAAGGAGTACTGGGCGCAACGTGTGAAAGGGCTGGAGGGAGGCACCAGCCTTACGGGCCGTTCCGCGCCGCCTGCCGCGATCAACGGCGTCGTGAGCGCCGCCCTGTCGGACGAGCAGAACGTCCAGCTGGATGCGGCCGTCGCACGGTACGATTCCTCGCCCGCCGGTCTGTTGCTCGCGGGCTTCGCCGCGTACTTGGCGCAGTGGAACGGCGTCGAGGACGTCATCCTCAGCCTGCCGGTGACCGCGCGCACCACCGCTGCCATGCGCCGCTCAGGCGGCGTCTCGTCGAACATCGTGCCGCTGCGGCTGCACGTGGGCCACGGCACGACAGTGTCCGAGCTGCTCAAGCAGGTGCAGGTCGAGGTCTCCGGCGCACTGCGCCACCAGCGCTACCGGCACGAGGACATCCGCCGTGACGCGGCCGGTGACGGTGTGGTGACCACGGAGTTCTTCGGACCGTGGGTCAATATCATGCTGTTCCACAACGAGCTTGTGATGGGCCCGATGGTCGGCCGGCTCAGTGTGCTGTCCACCGGCAGCATCGAGGACCTGGGCGTCAACTTCTACCAGTCGGTCGCGGGCACCCGCTCGCACATCGACTTCGAGACCAACCCCAACCTCTACACCGAGGCCGAGGCGCGCCGCCACCACAGCCGCTTCCTCGAGTTCTTCGACCGCTTCCTCGCCGCAGGCGTGGACGACACGGTGTGGGACCTGCCGGTCGCCACCGCCGACGAACGCGACCGCACGCTGCTGGAGTGGAACGACTCCGAGCAGGACGTCCCGGATACCACGCTCGCGGCGCTGCTGGACGCGCAGATGCCGCTGACCCCGGACAACATCGCGCTCGACTTCGAGGGCGCGACGCTGACCTACGCGGAGTTCGACGAGCGGGTCAACCGGCTGGCCCGTTTCCTGATCGCCGACGGCGTCGGCCCGGAATCGCTGGTCGCGCTGGGCATGCGCCGCTCACTGGAGCTGGTGATCGGCATGCACGCGGTGCTGAAAGCCGGTGGCGCCTACGTGCCGATCGATCCGGATCACCCGGCCGAGCGCACCGCCTACATCCTCGACAGCGCCGCGCCGGTGTGCGTGCTGACGCTGTCGGCCGACGAGTTGGAGCTGCCGGAGTCGGTGCGCCGGGTGGAGATCGACACCCTGGACACCTCGGCGTACTCGCCCGCCCCGGTCACCGACGCCGACCGCCTGGCGCCGCTGCGCCCGGACAACACCGCCTACGTCATCTACACCTCGGGATCGACCGGCCGCCCGAAGGGCGTGGCGGTCACCCACCGCGCGATCGTCAACCAGCAGCTGTGGATGCTCGACGAGTACCGGCTGACCGCGGCGGACGTGTACCTGCAGAAGACCGCGACCACGTTCGACGTGTCGCTGTGGGGCTACTTCCTGCCGCTGCTGGTGGGCGCGAAACTGGTCATCGCGTCGCCGGACGGGCACCGCGACCCGCTGTACGTGGCGGAGATGATCTCCCGGCACGGGGTCACCGTGACCGACTTCGTCCCGTCCATGCTCACGGTATTCGTCGCGCACGCCACGCAGGCCCAATGCGCCACGCTGCGCGCGGTCTTCGTGATCGGCGAGGCGTTGCCGCCGGAGACCGCCGCGGGCTTCCGCGCGATCACCGACGCCGGGCTGCACAACCTGTACGGCCCCACCGAGGCCGCCGTTTCGGTGACCTACTGGGAGGCCACGGCCGCCGACACGGTGACCGTGCCGATCGGCATCCCGGAGTGGAACGTTCAGGTCTACGTGCTGGATTCGCGGCTGCGTCCGGCCGCGATCGGCGCGCCCGGCGAGCTGTACCTCGGCGGACGCCAGCTCGCCCGCGGCTACCGAGGCCGTCCCGACCTGACGTCGGACCGCTTCGTCGCCAACCCGCTGTCGAGCGACGGCGAGCGGATGTACCGCACCGGCGACCTGGTGCGGTGGAACGAAGCGGGCACGCTGGAATACATCGGCCGCACCGACTTCCAGGTCAAGTTCCGCGGCCAGCGCATCGAGCTGGGGGAGATCGAGACCGATCTGCTCGCCCATCCCGCGGTCAGCCAAGCCGTGGTGCTGGTCGTCGACACGGCGACCGGTCAGCAGCTGGTGGCCTACGTCGTCCCGGCTCCCGGCCACACCGTGGACCCGGTGGAGCTGACCAGGTTCGCCGCCGAGAAGCTGCCCAGCTACATGGTGCCCGCCTCGATCATGGTGCTGGACGCCTTCCCGCTCAACACCAGCGGCAAGCTGGACCGCAAGGCCCTGCCCGAGCCGGTGTTCACCGCCGACGCGGGCGGCTTCCGTGCGCCGCGTACCCAGGCCGAGCAGATCGTGGCGGGGATCTTCGCCGACGTGCTCGGTCAGGATCGCGTCGGCATCGACGACAACTTCTTCGACCTGGGCGGGAACTCGTTGGTCGCCACCCAGGTGGTGGCACGCATCGGCGCGGCCTTCGGCACCAAGATCGGGGTGCGCGCGTTGTTCGAGACCCCGACCGTCGCCGGTATCGCGGCGCGCGCGGAGAACGCCGTACCTGTCGGGGAAGCGCGTCCGCCGCTGGTGGCCCAGCAGCTCCCGGAACGGGTGCCGTTGTCGCCGGCGCAGCAGCGCATGTGGTTCATCAACCAGTTCGACCCGACCGTGCCGACCTACAACCTGCCGTTCGTGGTGCGGTTGCGCGGCCAGGTGGACCTGGAGGCGTTGCAGTCGGCGCTGCTGGACGTGGTGCAGCGGCAGCAGTCGCTGCGCACGATCTTCCCCGAATCCGGCGACGGCGGAGGCTACCAGCAGGTGCTGCCGGTCGACCAGGTCGACCTCGGCATCGCGGTGCAGCCCATCGATGAGGCCGAATTGCACGGCGCGCTCGCTGAATTCGCCTCGCGCGGTTTCGATGTTTCGCGTGAGCTGCCGATTCGCGTGCGGGTGTTCGCGGTCACCGGCGGGAGTAGCAACGGCGTCGCCGACTACGCGGTGGCGTTCGTCGTGCATCACATCGCGGCCGACGGCTTCTCCTTCGGCCCGCTGGCGCGCGACGTCTCGGCCGCCTACCTGTCCCGCGCCGCGGGCGAGGCCCCCCGCTGGGCGCCGCTGCCGGTGCAGTACCAGGACTACAGCGTCTGGCAGCGCGAATTGCTCGGCGCGGAGGCCGATCCCGCGTCCATGGCGGCGCGCGAGATCGCCTACTGGCGCAGGGCGCTGGCCGGCCTGCCGGATCAGCTCGACCTGCCGGCGGACCGTCCGCGCCCGCCGGTGCAGAGTTTCCACGGCAGCCGGGTGAGCTTCGATATCGACGCCGAGCTGCACCGGCGGCTGGCCGCGCTGGCCCGCGCTCGAGGCGTCAGCCTGTTCATGGTCGTGCACGCCTCGCTGGCCGTCCTGCTGGCCAGGCTGTCCGGCACCAGCGACATCGCGATCGGTACCCCCGTCGCCGGACGTGGCGAGCAGGCGCTCGACGACCTGATCGGCATGTTCGTCAACACTCTCGTGCTGCGTTCGGAGGTGGACGGCAGCGAGCCGTTCGCCGAGTTCCTCGACCGCACCAGAGAAGCCGATCTGGCCGCGTTCGCGTTCGCCGACGTGCCGTTCGAGCGGCTGGTGGACGTGCTCAATCCGACCCGCTCGCAGGCGCGTCACCCGTTGTTCCAGGTGATGCTGTCGTTCCAAGAGATGTCGCACGCGACCCTGGAACTGCCCGGGCTGTCGGTCACCGCCGACGAGCTCGAGGTCGACATCGCCAAGTTCGACCTGCAGTGGACGGTCACCGAGGAGCGTGGCGCGAACGGCGAGCCCGCGGGCATGGGCGCGGTCGTCTCCTACGCGACCGAGCTGTTCGATTCGGAGACGGTGGCTGCGTTCGCTGATCGTTTTGTGCGCGTTCTGTGCGAGGTTGTCGACGATCCGCAGGTTGCTATCGGCGACATCGATCTGCTCGGCGAGGGCGAGCGGCTGGATGTGTCGCAGCGCTGGGTGTCCTCCGGGGCCGAGAGCGTCGCGGGTGTGTTCGCCGATCCGGACATCACGCTGGTCGGGTTGTTCGACGCGGCTGTTGCCGCGCACCCGAACCGGGTCGCGGCCCGCTTCGGCGTGGAGACGCTGAGCTATGCCGAGTTGGATCGGCGCGCGAATGTACTGGCGCGCAGGTTGATCAGTGACGGCGCGGGACCGGAGAGGCTGGTCGCGGTGATTTTGCCGCGGTCGCTGGACCTCGTCGTCGCGTTGCTGGCTGTGGTGAAGACCGGTGCGGGTTATGTGCCGGTGGACCCGACCTATCCGGCTGAGCGCATCGCCTACGTGCTCGCCGATTCCCGGCCCACGAGTGTGGTGCTCGACTCCACGGTGCAGGTCGAGGTGCCCGCTGGGCTGCCCGCTGTCGTGCTGGACGGGTTCGCGGTGGAGGCCGGCAATGTCGAGGACGCCGACGACGCCCCGATTACGGATGCCGACCGCAACGCCGCGCTCACGCCGGACAATGTCGCGTATGTGATCTACACCTCCGGCTCGACCGGCCGCCCGAAGGGCGTCGCGGTCGCGCACCGCAACGTGGTGCGGTTGTTCGCGAATACCGACCGCGACTTCGGTTTCGGTCCCGACGATGTGTGGACGTTGTTCCACAGCTACGCCTTCGACTTCTCGGTGTGGGAACTGTGGGGCCCGCTGCTGTTCGGCGGCACCCTCGTCGTGGTCGACTACTACACCTCGCGCTCGCCGGAGCAGTTCCTGGAACTGCTGCGTGCCGAACGCGTCACGGTGCTCAACCAGACCCCGTCGGCGTTCTACCAACTGGCCGAAGCCGACCGGAACGCCGCGCCCGATGTCGCGCCGCTGGCGCTGCGCTACGTGGTGTTCGGCGGTGAGGCGCTGGAGCTGCGCAGGCTCTCGGATTGGGTGGCGCGCCACGGCGACGGCACCGGCGCGACGTCCGGGGACGGGCCGCTGCTGGTCAACATGTACGGCATCACCGAGACCACGGTGCACGTGTCCTACCGCGCCCTGGACGCCGCGACCATCGCCGCCGCCTCCGGTAGCGTGGTCGGCCGCGCGATCGCCGGTCTGCGGGTGTATGTGCTCGACAACAGGCTGCGCCCGGTGCCGGTCGGCGTCGCGGGGGAGATGTACGTGGCGGGCCGGCAATTGGCTCGTGGCTATCTCGGCCGTCCCGATCTGTCGGCCACCCGCTTCGTCGCCGATCCGATGGGCGACGCGCCGGGCGGGCGCCTGTATCGCTCCGGTGACCTCGCGCGCTGGAACCGCTTCGGCGAGCTGGAATACCTCGGCCGCGCCGACGACCAGGTGAAGGTGCGCGGCTTCCGCATCGAACTCGGCGAGATCCAGGCCGCACTGGTTGCGCATAAGTCGGTCGCGGACGCGGTTGTGAGCGTGTACACGGACGAACGGCTCGGCAATCGGATCGTCGGGTACATCGTGCCCGACGGGACGCTGCTGGATGTCAACGCGGTGCGTGAAAGCTTGTCGGGTTCGTTGCCCGCCTACATGGTGCCCTCTGTGCTGATCGCGCTAGAGCGAATCCCGCTGACGGTTCACGGCAAGCTGGACCGCAAAGCGCTGCCCGCCCCGGTGTTCGAGGTGCGCGAATTCCGCGCTCCAACCACCCCGATCGAGGAGATCGTCGCGCAGATCTTCGGTGAGGTGCTGAGCATCTCTCGGGTGGGCGTGGACGACGACTTCTTCGACCTCGGCGGCAACTCGCTGATCGCTACCCAGGTCGCCTCCCGCCTCGGCATCGCGCTGGACACCAGGGTGCCGGTGCGGATGCTGTTCGAGGCTTCCACCGTCGCGGCGCTGGCAGCGCGAGTGGAGTCGCATGTCGGTGACGGCGCGAGGAAGGCACTGATCGCGCGGCAGCGTCCGGAGCAGGTGCCGCTGTCGCTGGCACAGCAGCGTATGTGGTTCCTCAACCGCTTCGACACCTCATCGGCGGTCAACAATATTCCGATCGCGATCCGGCTGTCCGGGGATCTGGACATCGCCGCGTTGCAGGTCGCGGTCATCGACGTGATCGACCGGCACGAGTCGCTGCGGACCGTGTTCCCGGAGACCAAGACCGGCCCAGTTCAGGTGGTGCTGGACGCCGCGCAGATCGTGCCAGATCTGACCCCGGTGCCGGTGACCGAGCACAACCTGATCGACCACCTGGTCGAGCTGGCCTCGATGGCGTTCGACGTGACCAGCGAAGTGCCGCTGCACGCCCGGCTGTTCGAGATCAGCGAGACCGAGTACGTGCTCGGCATGGTGGTGCACCACATCTCGGCCGACGGCTGGTCGATGGGCCCACTGGCCCGCGACGTCATGGTGGCCTACGCCGCCCGCACATTGTGGGAGGCGCCGGCCTGGTCGGCGCTGCCAGTGCAGTACGCTGACTACGCACTGTGGCAGCGCGAGGTGCTAGGTTCCGAAGACGATCCGAGTTCGCTGATTTCCAAGCAAATCCGCTACTGGACGCGCGAACTGGCCGGTCTACCCGACGAATTGACCTTGCCGACCGACCGGCCGCGCCCCGCCGTTGCCTCCTACCGCGGTGGAACCTACCCGTTCGTGATCGCCGGCGAGACCCAGCATGCCCTGATCGAGCTGGGTCGCAGGCACAACGCGTCGTTGTTCATGGTGCTGCACAGCGCGCTGGCGGTGTTGCTGGCCCGAGCCAGCGGCATCAGCGACATTGCGATCGGTACCCCGGTTGCCGGTCGCGGTGAGGCAGCGTTGGACGACCTGGTCGGCATGTTCGTCAACACCCTGGTGTTGCGCACCGAGGTGGACGGCGCGACAAGTTTCGCTGATCTGCTCGCCCGGGCCCGCGAGACCGACCTGCACGCGTTCGCGCACGCCGACGTGCCGTTCGAGCGGCTGGTCGAGGTGCTCAACCCGGCCCGCTCGCAGGCGCGTCACCCGCTGTTCCAGGTGATGCTGACCTTCCAGAACACTCGGCAGGCCAGCTTGGAGCTGCCGGGTCTCTCGGTCAACGGCATCGATTACGACGCGGGCTTGGCCAAGTTCGACCTTCAGCTGACCCTCTCGGAGACCCAGGACGAACTGGGCGACCCGGCGGGTATGTCGGCCGAGTTCTCCTACGCCCTGGATCTGTTCGACGAGTCCACCGTCGCCGCGTTCGCCAGGCGGCTCGATCGCGTCCTCGCCGCGGTGACCGCCGATCCGAACCTGCCGATCGGCGATATCGACCTGATC
This sequence comes from Nocardia sp. CY15, assembly GCF_009829295.1. NCBI lineage: Bacteria > Bacillati > Actinomycetota > Actinomycetes > Mycobacteriales > Nocardiaceae > Nocardia > Nocardia sp. CY15. Next base: position 28,494 of record NZ_VUOT01000011.1, on the reverse strand, counting down.
GCGCCCACCGAACGGGCGCAGGTGCTCATCGACTGGAACGACACCGCGCACCCGGTACCCACCGAGACGCTGGTCTCGCTGTTCGACGCGCAGGTGGCGGCGACCCCCGACGCGATCGCGCTGGACTTCGAAGACGAGCGACTGACCTACCGCGAGCTGAGCGAGCGGGCCAACCGCATCGCAAGGCAATTGATCGGCGCGGGCGTCGGCCCGGGATCGCTGGTGGCGCTGGCGATCCGGCGTTCGACCGAACTGGTCGTCGCGATGTACGCGGTGGTGCAGACCGGCGCGGCCTACGTCCCGCTGGATCCGGACCAGCCCGCCGAGCGTGTCAACTACATCATCGAGACCGCGCGGCCGCGGATGATCCTGTACCGCTCCGCGGACGGGTTCGGCTTCGATCCGCAGCCGCAGGTGACGGTGCTTTCCGTGGAGGGCATCGAAGGGCTGCCCGGCTTCGCCGCGGCCGGCGGCGCGCCGATCACCGACGAGGAGCGCATCCAGCCGCTGCGGCCGGAGAACATCGCGTACGTCATCTTCACGTCCGGTTCTACCGGACGCCCGAAGGGCGTGGCGGTCAGCCACGCCGCGATCGTCAACCGGCTGCTGTGGATGCAGCACGAATACCCCATCGGTCCCCAGGACGCGGTGCTGCAGAAGACGCCCGCCACGTTCGACGTGTCGGTGTGGGAGTTCTTCTGGCCGTTGCAGACCGGCGCCAGGCTGGTCGTCGCTCGCCCGGACGGCCATCGCGACCCGGTGTATCTGTCCCAGATCATCACCGAGAAGCACATCACCACAGCGCATTTCGTGCCGTCGATGCTCTCGGTCTTCGTCTCGACGCTCGGCAACGGGAACGGAGACGGGCTGCCCGCGCCCCAGCTGCGGCAGGTCTTCGCCTCCGGCGAGGCGCTGCCCGCGCAAACGGCACAACGCCTGCGTGAATTGACCGGCGCCCGGCTGCACAACCTGTACGGACCCACCGAAGCCGCCGTCGACGTGACATATCACGAAGCGACGGAAGCGGACACGGTGACGGTGCCGATCGGACGTCCGGTGTGGAACACCCGCGTCTTCGTGCTCGACAGCCGTCTGCACCCGGTGGCCCCGGGTATCGCGGGTGAGCTGTATCTCGCGGGCGATCAGCTGGCGCTCGGCTATCTGGGCCGTGCGGATCTGACGGCGGATCGGTTCGTAGCCAATCCGTACGGCGTGCCGGGTGACCGGATGTACCGCACCGGCGACCTCGTCTCCTGGACCGGCGAGGGCGAGCTGGAATACTTGGGCCGCACCGACTTCCAGGTGAAGCTGCGCGGTCTGCGTATCGAGTTGGGTGAGATCGAAGCCGCGCTGCTGGCGCAGCCGGGTATCGCCCAATCGGTGGTGGTACTGCGTTCCGACGCGCACGCGGGTGACCAACTGGTGGGTTACCTGGTCGCGGAACCGGAGACGACGGTCGACACCGACGAGGTGAAGGCCGCCTTGGACGCCGTGTTGCCGGGCTACATGGTCCCCGCCGCACTGATCGTGCTGGACGCGTTCCCGGTGAACGCCTCCGGCAAGCTCGATCGCAAGGCGCTGCCCGCGCCGGTGTTCGAGGCGAAAGTGTTCCGCGCCCCGTCCACCCCGATCGAGGAGATCGTGGCGGAGGTCTTCGCCGAGCTCCTCGGCGTGCCGCGCGTCGGCGTGGACGACGACTTCTTCGAGCTCGGTGGCAACTCGCTGGTGGCCACCCAGGTGACCGCCCGCCTCAGCGCTGCGCTGAACACCGAGATCGGTGTGCGCGCGCTGTTCGAAGCGCCCACCGTCGGCGCGTTGGCCGCGCGGGTCGAGTCGCACGCGGGAACCGGTGCACGCCAAGCGATCACGGCACAGGTCCGTCCCGAGTATCCGCCGCTGTCGCTGGCGCAGCAGCGCATATGGTTCCTCAACCGATTCGACATCGGGAGCGGGTCGGCCGCGCCGGGCGCGGCGTCGGCGACCTATAACATCCCGGCCGCGGTGCGGTTGGAAGGCGCCTTGGACGTGGACGCGTTGCGCGGCGCGATCGCCGATGTGATCGCGCGCCACGAATCGCTGCGCACCATCTACCCGTCACGCGAAGGTGTCGCCTATCAGCGGGTGCTGCCCGCGACCAAGGCCATCCCTGAGCTGGACGTGGTCGAGGTGGCCGAGGGCCGGTTGCTGGAGTTGCTGTACGGCTTCGTCGAACGCGGCTTCGACGTGACCACCGAACGGCCGACGCGCATGCGCGTCTACCGGCTCGCTCCCGACGACCACGTCCTGGTCGTGGTGGTGCACCACATTGCGGCCGACGGCTTCTCGATGCGTCCGTTGGTGCGTGACCTCATGGCCGCCTACATGGCGCGGACCTCGGCGTCCGAGCCGGGGTGGCCGCCGCTGGCGGTGCAGTACGTGGACTTCGCGCTGTGGCAGCGGGAGACGCTCGGTTCGGAGGACGATCCGACCTCGTTGCTCTCCGAGCAACTCGACTACTGGCGCGGCGCGCTCGCCGGCCTGCCGGACGAGCTGCGCCTGCCCGGTCGTCCGCGGCCCGCCGTCGCCTCCTACGTGGCGGGCACCCGCCGCTTCCGCGTGCCGGGCGAGCTGATCGACGAGCTGAACCGGGTCGCGCACGCGAGCGGCACCACGCTGTTCATGGTGGTGCACAGCGCGTTCGCCACGCTGTTGGCGCGGTTGAGCGGCTCCGACGACATCGCCATCGGCATTCCGGTCGCCGGTCGCGGTGAGCAGGCGCTCGATGATCTGGTCGGCATGTTCGTCAACACCCTGGTGCTGCGTGCCCAGGTGGACACCGCCACGTCGTTCACCGACCTGCTCGTCCAGGTCCGCGAGCGTGACCTCCAGGCGTTCGCGCATGCGGACGTCCCGTTCGAGCGGCTGGTCGAGGTACTCAACCCGGCCCGCTCGCAGGCACGCCATCCGCTGTTCCAAGTGATGCTGTCGTTCCAGAACCTCGGCAGGACCGCGCTGGAGCTGCCCGGCCTCACCGTCTCCGAACTGGGTATCGACCAGCCGACGGCGAAGTTCGACCTGCAACTCACCCTCAGCGAGGTGCCCGGCGCCGCATCGGCGATGGACGCCGAACTCGTCTACGCCACCGATCTGTTCGACGGCGCGTTCGCGGACGCGTTCGCCGCGCGCTTCGTGCGTGTGCTGCGCGGCGTCGCCGCCGATCCTTCGGTCGTCCTCGGCGACATCGACCTGCTGGACCACGCCGAGCGCTCGCTGGTGATCGAGCGGTGGAACGACACCGAATTCCCGGTCGAGGCCGCACTCACCTCGCCGGTCGGCGACGCCGCCGCGACGCTGGTCTCGCTGTTCGAGGCGCAGGTGGCGCGCACGCCGGACGCGATCGCGCTCACCTTCGAGGGGACGAGTCTGTCCTACGCCGAGTTCGCGAGTCGGGTGCACCGCCTGGCGCGCTGGCTCAAGCAGAACGGTGTCGGCCCCGAATCCTATGTGGCCCTGGGCATGCGCCGCTCGCTCGACCTGCTGGTCGGCATGTACGCGGTGACCGTCGCGGGCGGCGCCTACGTGCCGCTCGACCCGGATCACCCGGCCGAGCGCATCGAGCACATCCTGGACACCGCCCGACCGGTCTGCGTGCTGACCTCCGGCGCGGACCTGGACGTCACGCTGGCCCGCCAGGTGCGCATCGATGAGCTGGATCTGTCCGGATACTCCGCCGAGCCGGTCACCGACGCGGACCGGCACCGGCCGCTGCGCACCGGCAACACCGCGTACGTCATCTTCACGTCGGGATCGACCGGTCGTCCGAAGGGTGTGGCGGTTTCGCACGCGGCCATCGTCAACCGCCTGGTATGGGGCCATGCCCAGTACGGCCTGGCTGTCGACGACGTAGTGCTGCAGAAGACCCCGGCCACATTCGACGTGTCGGTGTGGGAGTTCTTCTGGCCCTTGCAGGTCGGCGCCCGGCTGGTGATCGCCAAGCCGGACGGTCACCGCGACCCCGCCTACCTGGCGCAGCTGATCATCGAGGAGCGGATCACCACGGCGCACTTCGTGCCGTCGATGATGTCGCTGTTCGTGGTGGAACCGCGCGCGGCCGAATGTGTCGGCCTGCGTAACGTCTTCGCTTCCGGTGAGGGCCTTCCCGCGGTGACCGCGCAGCGCATGCGCGAACTCACCGGCGCGCGCCTGCACAACCTGTACGGCCCCACCGAGGCCGGTGTCGAGGTGACCTTCCACGAGGTCGACGACGCCGACACCGTGACCGTGCCGATCGGTGCCCCGGTGTTCAACACGCAGGTGTACGTGCTGGATTCGCGCCTGCGGCCGGTTCCGGTCGGTGTGCCCGGCGAGCTGTATCTGGCCGGCGCGCAGCTGGCCTACGGGTATGTCACCCGGCCCGACCTGACCACCGAGCGGTTCGTCGCCAGCCCGTTCGGTGACGGTGCGCGCATGTACCGCACCGGTGACCTGGTGGCCTGGACCGAAGACGGTGAGCTGGAGTACCTGGGCCGCACCGACTTCCAGGTCAAGGTACGCGGTCTGCGCATCGAACTGGGTGAGATCGAGTCGGCGCTGACCGCGCTGGAATCGGTGGCGCAGGCGGTGGTCGTGGTGCGCACCGACGAGCGGACCGGGGACCAGCTGGTCGCCTACCTGGTGACGGACCCGGACCGGGTGGTGGACGTCGAGGCGGTCAAGGCCGAGCTCGGCACGCGGCTGCCCGGGTACATGGTGCCCGCCGCCTACGTGGTGCTGGACGAATTCCCGCTGAACGCCTCCGGCAAGCTGGACCGCAAGGCGCTGCCGGAGCCGGTCTTCGAGGCCAAGGTGTTCCGCGCACCCGCGACGCCGGTGCAGGAGATCGTGGCCCAGACCTTCGCCGAGGTGCTCGGTGTGGAGCGGGTCGGCCTGGACGACGACTTCTTCGAGCTGGGCGGTAACTCGCTGGTCGCCACTCAGGTGGCCGCACGGCTGGGCGAGGCCCTGAACAGTCAGGTCCCGGTGCGCACGCTGTTCGAGGCGTCCACCGTGGTCGCGCTGGCGGCGAAGGTGGAATCGGCCGCCGGACAGGGCGGACGGACGCCCCTGGTCGCGCAGGAGCGTCCCGAGCTGGTGCCGCTCTCGCTCGCCCAGCAACGGATGTGGTTCCTCAACCGGTTCGACAACCGCACCGCGGTGAACAACATCCCGGTGGCCCTGCGGCTGACCGGTGAGCTGGACGTCGCCGCGCTCGGCGCGGCCATCGGCGACGTGCTCGCGCGGCACGAGGCGCTGCGCACGATCTACCCCGAGGTGGAGGGCACCGGTTACCAGCGTGTCCTGCCGGTGGGTGAGGTCGCCTTCGACCTGGTCGCCGAATCCGTCGCGGCCGAGGAGCTGCCCGCGCGGATCCTGGAGCTGGTCGGTGTCGGGTTCGACGTCACCGCCGAGATCCCGTTCCGGGCGAGCCTGCTCGCGCTGTCGCCGACCGACCACGTGGCGGTGCTGGTCATGCACCACATCAGCGCCGACGGCTTCTCACTGCGGCCGTTGCTGCGCGATGTCGTGCTGGCCTACACCGAGCGCGCACGCGGCGAGGTCCCGTCCTGGGCCCCGCTGAAGGTGCAGTACGCCGACTACGCGCTGTGGCAGCGCGACGTGCTCGGCGCCGAGGACGACGCGGACTCCGTCGCGGCCCGGCAGATCGCCTACTGGACCGAGCAACTGCGCGACCTGCCCGACCAGACCGAGCTGCCCGCCGACCGGCCCCGGCCCGAGATCGCCTCCAATGCCGGTGGCACGTACGACTTCTCGGTCGACGCGCAACTGCACGAGGCGCTGTCGGAGCTGGCGCGCGCCCGCGGCGTGACGCTGTTCATGGTCGTGCACGCAGCGCTGGCCGTGTGGGCGGGCCGACTGTCGGGCAGCACCGATGTCGCGATCGGCACGCCGATCGCGGGCCGTGGCGAACGCGCGCTCGACGATGTCGTCGGCATGTTCGTCAACACGCTGGTGCTGCGCAGCGAAGTCGATCCGGCCGTCGCCTTCGGTGAGCTGCTCGACCAGGTGCGCCGCACCGATCTGGCCGCCTTCGCCAACGCCGACGTGCCGTTCGAGCGGCTGGTCGATGTGCTCAGCCCGGCCCGCTCGCAGGCGCACCACCCGCTCTTCCAGATCGCGCTGACCTTCGAGGCCGCTTCGGCGGCCGAGCTCGGCACGGTCGCGCTGCCCGGCGGCCTCGAAGTCGCCGCCGTCGAATTCGACCCGGGCACCGCGAAGTTCGACGTGCAGCTCACCGTCGGCGAGTCCGCCGAGGGCGGCTTGGCGCTGTCGTGGAACTACGCGACCGAGCTGTTCGATTCGGAGACGGTGGCTGCGTTCGCTGATCGTTTTGTGCGCGTTCTGTGCGAGGTTGTCGACGATCCGCAGGTTGCTATCGGCGACATCGATCTGCTCGGCGAGGGCGAGCGGCTGGATGTGTCGCAGCGCTGGGTGTCCTCCGGGGCCGAGAGCGTCGCGGGTGTGTTCGCCGATCCGGACATCACGCTGGTCGGGTTGTTCGACGCGGCTGTTGCCGCGCACCCGAACCGGGTCGCGGCCCGCTTCGGCGTGGAGACGCTGAGCTATGCCGAGTTGGATCGGCGCGCGAATGTACTGGCGCGCAGGTTGATCAGTGACGGCGCGGGACCGGAGAGGCTGGTCGCGGTGATTTTGCCGCGGTCGCTGGACCTCGTCGTCGCGTTGCTGGCTGTGGTGAAGACCGGTGCGGGTTATGTGCCGGTGGACCCGACCTATCCGGCTGAGCGCATCGCCTACGTGCTCGCCGATTCCCGGCCCACGAGTGTGGTGCTCGACTCCACGGTGCAGGTCGAGGTGCCCGCTGGGCTGCCCGCTGTCGTGCTGGACGGGTTCGCGGTGGAGGCCGGCAATGTCGAGGACGCCGACGACGCCCCGATTACGGATGCCGACCGCAACGCCGCGCTCACGCCGGACAATGTCGCGTATGTGATCTACACCTCCGGCTCGACCGGCCGCCCGAAGGGCGTCGCGGTCGCGCACCGCAACGTGGTGCGGTTGTTCGCGAATACCGACCGCGACTTCGGTTTCGGTCCCGACGATGTGTGGACGTTGTTCCACAGCTACGCCTTCGACTTCTCGGTGTGGGAACTGTGGGGCCCGCTGCTGTTCGGCGGCACCCTCGTCGTGGTCGACTACTACACCTCGCGCTCGCCGGAGCAGTTCCTGGAACTGCTGCGTGCCGAACGCGTCACGGTGCTCAACCAGACCCCGTCGGCGTTCTACCAACTGGCCGAAGCCGACCGGAACGCCGCGCCCGATGTCGCGCCGCTGGCGCTGCGCTACGTGGTGTTCGGCGGTGAGGCGCTGGAGCTGCGCAGGCTCTCGGATTGGGTGGCGCGCCACGGCGACGGCACCGGCGCGACGTCCGGGGACGGGCCGCTGCTGGTCAACATGTACGGCATCACCGAGACCACGGTGCACGTGTCCTACCGCGCCCTGGACGCCGCGACCATCGCCGCCGCCTCCGGTAGCGTGGTCGGCCGCGCGATCGCCGGTCTGCGGGTGTATGTGCTCGACAACAGGCTGCGCCCGGTGCCGGTCGGCGTCGCGGGGGAGATGTACGTGGCGGGCCGGCAATTGGCTCGTGGCTATCTCGGCCGTCCCGATCTGTCGGCCACCCGCTTCGTCGCCGATCCGATGGGCGACGCGCCGGGCGGGCGCCTGTATCGCTCCGGTGACCTCGCGCGCTGGAACCGCTTCGGCGAGCTGGAATACCTCGGCCGCGCCGACGACCAGGTGAAGGTGCGCGGCTTCCGCATCGAACTCGGCGAGATCGAATCCGCGATCCTCGCCCAGCCCGGCATCGCCCAGGCCGCGGTCATCGTGCGCGAGGACCAGCCCGGCGATCAGCGGATCGTCGCCTACGTGGTGTCCGAGCCGGGCGTCGAGCCGGCGCTCGACGCGGTCCGCGACGGCGCCGCCGAGCAACTGCCCGCCTACATGGTGCCTTCGGCCGTGGTGCGGCTGGAATGGATCCCGTTGACCGTCAACGGGAAGCTGGACCGCCGTGCGCTGCCCGCCCCGACGGCGCAGTCGCGTGCCTTCCGCGCGCCGGTGACCCCCGTGCAGGAAACCGTGGCAGCGGTGTTCGCCGACGTGCTCGGCCTGGAGCGGGTCGGCGTGGACGACGACTTCTTCGACCTCGGCGGCAACTCGCTGGTCGCGACCAGGGTGGTCGCCCGCATCGGCGCCGCGCTCGGTACGACCGTCGCGGTGCGCACTCTGTTCGAGGCCTCCACCGTGGAAGCGCTCGCCGCGCGGGTGGAATCGCACGCCGACGGCGCGGCGCGCGCCCGCCTGGTCGCGCGTGAGCGCGCGGCCGACGAGCTGGTGCCGCTGTCGTTCGCGCAGCAGCGCATGTGGTTCCTGAACAAGTACGACACCGCGTCGGCGGCCTACAACGTGCCGATTGCCATACGGCTCACCGGCGCGCTGGACGTCGAGGCGCTGCGGTTGGCGCTGGCCGATGTGGTGCGCAGGCACGAGTCACTGCGCACCCGCTACCCCGAGCACGGCGGCACCCCGGTCCAGGTGATCGTGCCCGCCGAGGACATCGTCCTGGATCTGCATCCCGTGGCGGTGGACCCGGCGCGGCTGGTCGAGGCGGTGACCGAGTTCGTCACCACCGGATTCGATGTGGCCGAAGAGGTTCCGCTGCGCACCCGGCTGTACACGGCCGGGCCGGAGGAGCACGTGCTCGTCGTGGTGGTGCACCACATCGCGGCCGACGGCTTCTCGATGAGCCCGCTGACCCGCGACGTGATGGCCGCCTACACCGCGCGCAGCACCGGCAGCGCTCCCGGCTGGGCGCCGCTGGCGGTGCAGTACGCCGACTTCGCGGTGTGGCAGCGCGAGATCCTCGGCTCCGAGGACGATCCCGACTCGCTGCTGGCGAAGCAGGTCGCGTACTGGCGGCGCGCGCTCGACGGCGTTCCCGACGAGCTGACCCTGCCCACCGACCGCCCGCGTCCGGCCGTCGCCTCCTACCGTGGCGCGACGCTGCATCGCGAGCTGTCCGGCGACCTGGTCGCCGCACTGGAGGAACTCGCGCGGCAGCGCGGTGCGTCGCTGTTCATGGTGATGCACGGCGCGCTGGCGGTGCTGCTGTCGCGCCTGTCCGGCAGCGACGACGTCGCGGTCGGCACCCCGATCGCGGGCCGCGGCGAGGCCGCGCTCGACGACCTGGTCGGCATGTTCGTCAACACGCTGGTGCTGCGGGCCGAAGTGGACGCTGGTGACCGCTTCGCCGATCTGCTCGACCGGGTGCGCCGCACCGACCTGGACGCCTACGGCAACGCCGACGTGCCGTTCGAGCGGTTGGTGGAACTGCTCGCGCCGGAGCGCTCGCAGGCCCGCCACCCGCTGTTCCAGGTGATGCTGGCATTCCAGAACCTGGAGCGCACCACCCTGGAACTGCCCGGCCTGTCGGTGTCCGCGCTGGACCTGGACGAGAACGTCGCGCGCTTCGACCTGCAGTTCACCCTCGCCGAGCGTGGTGAAGCAGGTTCCGGCGCCATGGCTCTGACGCTCACCTACGCCACCGACCTGTTCGACGAGTCGACCGCGGCGGGCATCGTGGACCGCTGGGAACGCGTGCTCGCGGCCGTCGTGGCGGAGCCGGATGGTCCTGTTGGTGATATCGCGCTGCTGGATGAGGGCGAGACCGTGCAGGCGTTGCGTGGCTGGAATGACACCGCCCGCGATCTCGGCCCGGCGACCACGTTGGTCGAGTTGTTCGCTGCGCAGGCCGCGGCGACGCCGGATGTGGTTGCGGTGGTGGATCCTGCCGCTGGTGTGTCGTTGACGTATGCGGATTTGGCTGCTCGTGTGCGGCGGTTGGCGCGTCGTTTGATCGAGGCGGGTGTGGGCCCGGAGTCGTTGGTGGCTTTGGGTATGCGCCGGTCGGTGGATTTGGTTGTGGCGGCGTATGCGGTGCATGTCGCGGGGGGCGGTTATGTGCCGTTGGATCTGGATCAGCCCGCTGACCGTGTGCAGTATGTGCTGGATTCGGCTGACCCGGTCTGCGTGCTGACCACTGCGGCTGATGGGTTCGACGGGGCGGGCCGCGCCACGCTGAGCATTGATGAGCTGGACCTGTCCGGTTACTCGGACGCGCCGGTCACCGATGCCGAGCGGATCGCGCCGCTGCGTCCGCAGCATCCGGCGTATGTGATCTTCACTTCTGGTTCTACCGGCCGCCCGAAGGGTGTGGCGGTGCCGCATGCGGCGGTTGTGAACCAGATTCGTTGGATTACCGGCGAGTACGGCATCGGTGTCGAGGACGTCGTGTTGTTCAAGACGCCCGCCACCTTCGATGTGTCGGTGTGGGAGTTGTTCGGTCCGCTGAGCACCGGGGGCCGGATCGTGGTGGCGAGCCCGGATGGGCACCGTGACCCGCAGTATCTGGCTGAGGTGATCGCGGCGCAGCGGGTGACGATGACCTCGTTCGTGCCGTCGATGCTGACGGTTTTCGCGGGTTCTATCGACCCGGCGGAGGCGGACGCGCTGGCTTCGTTGCGGATTTTGTTTGTCGCCGGTGAGGCGTTGACCGCTGATGCGGTGGTCGCTATCCGGCGGGTGAGCGATGCCGCGCTGTTCAACTTGTACGGTCCGACGGAGTTCACTGTGCATGCCACGCACGGCCGGGTGGCCGAGCAGGTGGATGGTGCGGTGCCGATCGGTTTGCCGGTGTGGAATGCGCAGGCCTACGTGCTGGACGCGCGCCTGCATCCGGTGCCGGCGAACGTCGCGGGTGAGTTGTATCTCGCGGGTGATCAGCTGGCGCGTGGTTATTTCGGGCGCGCGGATCTGACCGCGGATCGTTTCGTGGCCAACCCGTACGGCGAGCCCGGTGCGCGGATGTACCGCACGGGTGACCTGGTCGCCCGGGACGCTACTGGTGCTATCGAATACCTGGGCCGCACCGATTTCCAGGTGAAGTTGCGTGGTTTGCGCATCGAGCTGGGTGAGATCGAGTCCGCGCTCACCGCCCACGAATCGGTCGCGCAGTCGGTGGCGGTGGTGCGCTCCGACGCGCGCACGGGCGACCAGCTGGTCGGCTACGTGGTTCCCGCGGGCGGTGCGACGGTGGATGTCGAGGCGCTGCGTGCGCACTTGGCCGCGCGTCTGCCGTCCTACATGGTGCCCGCGGCGATCGTGGTGCTCGAGGCTATGCCGTTGAACCCGAACGGCAAGTTGGATCGGCGTGCGTTGCCTGATCCGGTATTCGAGGCACGCGAGTTCCGTGCTCCCTCGACCCCGGTCGAGCAGATCGTCGCCGAGGTCTTCGCCGAAGTACTCGGCGTGGAGCGAGTCGGCTTGGACGACTCGTTCTTCGCCCTCGGCGGCGACAGCATCGTCTCCATCCAGTTGGTGTCGCGAGCCAAGGCGCGCGGCGTGGTGTTCACCCCGCGACACGTCTTCGAGCAGCGCACGGTGGCCGGCTTGGCCGCCGTCGCCGAAACCACCGAGGCGGCCGAGGCGTCGGCCATGACGCTGGCCGAGCCGCCGGGCGGCGGCATCGGCGTCATGCCGTTGACGCCGGTGGTGCGCTTCATGGCCGAGCGGCGCGGCTCGTTCGGCCGCTTCAACCAGACGCTGGCGCTGGAACTGCCGGTCGGCATCGACCGGGAGGGCATCGCCGCGACGGTCGGGGCGGTCATCGACCGGCACGACATGCTGCGCGCGAGCCTGCGCCGGGACGGTGACGATTGGATCGTCGAGACCGCCGCGCCGGGCACGGTGGATGTGGACGGGCTGATCGACCGCACCGAGTTCGCCGCGAACGCCACCGCCGACGAATTGGTCGAGATCGCCTCGGCCGCACTGGACGAGTCGTTGGACCGGCTCGATCCCGCGGCGGGCGTGGTCATCCGGTTCGTCTGGCTGGAACCCGATTCCGCCGAGCGCGCCGGACGCCTGATCGTCGCCGCCCACCACCTGGTGGTGGACGGCGTCTCCTGGCGCATCCTGGTGCCGGACTTCGTGACGGCCTGGGGCCAGCGCATCGCGGGGCAGACCCCCGAGTTGGTCGCCCCGGCCACCTCGATGCGCGCCTGGGCGCACGCGCTGGAGCGCGCGGCGGCCGGCCCCGAGCGGGTGGCCGAGCTCGACTACTGGCGGTCGGTGGTCGCCGCGGCCGATCCGCTGCTGACCGAGCGTCCGATGGATCCGGAGATCGACACCTCCGGCGTCATCGCCAAGGTTCAGGTCGAGGTGTCCGCCGAAGTCACCAAGGCCCTGCTCACCACGGTCCCGGCGCTGTACCACGGCGGCGTGAACGACGGCCTGCTCACCGCGCTGGCGCTGGCCATCGCGAAGTGGCGGGCGCGGCGGGTGGCCGCCAGGGGCGAGGATTCGCTGCTGATCCGACTGGAGGGTCACGGCCGCGAGGAAGACGTGGTGCCGGGTGCGGATCTGTCGCGCACCGTCGGCTGGTTCACCTCGATCTACCCGGTCCGGTTCGACCTGTCCGGCATCGACATCGACGCCGCGTTCACCGGCGGACCCGCGCTCGGAGCGGCCGTCAAGGCGGTCAAGGAGCAGTTGCTCTCCGTGCCGGACAAGGGTCTCGGCTACGGCCTGCTGCGTTACCTGAATGCCGAGACCGCGGCCGAGCTGCCGCGCGAACTGCCCGGCCAGGTGAGCTTCAACTACCTCGGGCGCATCTCCGAAGGCGACGTGCCGGAGTCGCTGCGCGGCTTCGGCTGGATCCCCGCGCCGGAACTCGGCGCGCTGGGCGGCGCCTACGACGCCGACATGCCCGCCATGGCGCCGCTGGACGTGAACGCGATCGTGGTCGGCGACAAGTTGACCGCGAACATCGGCTACCCGACGACGCTGCTGTCCGCCGCCGACGTGCGCGAATTCGGTGAGCTGTGGACCGCGGCGCTGGAAGCGGTGGCCCGCCACGCCAATTCGACCGGCGCGGGTGGGCACACCCCGTCGGACTTCGCGCTGATGCGCAGCCCCAGAGGTGGTGTGGCGCGGGGGATCACCCAGCGCGACATCGACGCCTGGGAGCGGCGCTTCCCGGCGCTGGCCGACGTCTGGCCGCTGTCGGCGCTGCAAGCCGGTCTGCTGTTCCACGCCCGACTGGCCGCGAGTTCGGTGGACGTGTACACCGCCCAGGCGGTGCTGACGCTCACCGGCCGGGTGGACGCGGCCCGGTTGCGTGCGGCCGCACAGGCATTGGTGGGCCGCTACGAGAACCTGCGCACCGCGTTCGTCACCGACATCGACGGCAACCCGGTGCAGATCGTGCTCGACAGCGTCCGGGTGGCGTGGGCCGAGCACGACCGAACCGAGTCGGGTTCGGCGGATGACCTGATCGAGGCCGACCGCATGCAGCGGTTCGACCTGACCGCGCCGCCGCTGATCCGCTTCACCCTGATCCGAGTCGCGCCCGACCGCTGGCAGTTCGTGGTGGCCAACCACCACATCCTGCTCGACGGCTGGTCCATGCCGCTGCTCATGCGGGATCTGCTGGTGCTCTACGCCGCCCACGCCGACACCTCCGCGCTGCCCGCGGTGCGCTCCTACCGGCACTTCCTGGAGTGGACCCGGCAGCAGGACCACGCGGCGTCGCTGGCGGCGTGGGCGCACGCGCTGCGCGGCGTCGGCGAGCCGACCCTGCTCGCGCGGCCGGACGCCGCTCGCGAGATCACCTCGCTGGCCGGTGAGTACTTCTTCGACCTGGACGAAGCGACCACCGCGCGTCTGACCGCGCTGGCCGCCTCGCTCGGCGTCACCCCCAACACCGTGCTGCAGACCGCGTGGGGCATGCTCGTCGGCCGCATGACCAGCCGCGACGACGTGCTGTTCGGCACCACCGTCTCCGGGCGGCCCCCGCAGCTGTCCGGCGTGGAGTCGATGGTCGGCCTGTTCATCAACACCGTGCCGGTGCGGGTGCGCTTCGATCCGTCGGAGTCGGTGCGTGACCTGCTGGTGCGCACCCAGGGCGAGCAGGCCGATCTGCTCGACCACCACTACGTGGGTCTGGCCGACATCCAGGCGGTCGCGGGCATCGGCGGACTGTTCGACACGCTGGTGGTGTTCGAGTCCTTCCCGGTCGACGCCGCGGGCTTGCAGGCGCAGGCCGCGGACATCGACGGCATGGCAGTGATCGGCCTGGACGCGGCCGACGCCACGCACTACCCGCTGACGCTGATCGCGCAGCTGGATTCGCGGCTGCGGGTGCGCGCGGGCTACCTACGTGACCTGTTCGACGAGACGACGGTGCGCCGCATCGCCGACCGCCTGATCCGGATGCTCACCGCGATCACCGCGTCGCCCGACGCGGTGGTCGGCGACATCGAGCTGCTCGACAGCGCCGAGCGGGAACTCGTATTGCGCGGCTGGAACGACACCGATTTCGATGTGGACGCGGCGTTGTCGGGTCGCTCGGCTCCCGCGACCTTGGTGTCGATGTTCTACGACCAGGTCGAACGCACCCCCGACGCGACCGCCATCACGTTCGAGGGGACAAGTCTGTCCTACGCCGAGTTCTCCTGGCGGGTGAACCAGCTGGCGCGCTGGCTGATCGCGCGCGGCGTGGGCGCGGAATCGTATGTGGCGCTGGGTATGCGGCGGTCTATCGATCTGGTGGTCGGTATGTACGCCGTCGCCGTGGCCGGTGGCTCGTATGTGCCGCTGGACCCGGATCACCCGGCCGAGCGCACCGAATACATCCTCGGCACGGCCGATCCGGTGTGTGTACTCACCTCCGGCAGCGACCTGGACATCGACACCGCGCAGGTGCGTATCGACCTCCTCGATCTGAAGGGTCTGTCGGAGGCCCCGGTGACCGACGCCGATCGTCGTGCTCCGCTGCGTCCGTCGAACACCGCGTATGTGATCTTCACATCGGGTTCGACGGGTCGTCCGAAGGGTGTCGCCGTCTCGCACGCGGCGATCGTCAACCGCCTCGTCTGGATGCAGACCGCCTATCAGCTGACCGCCGATGACGTGGTGTTGCAGAAGACGCCCGCGACGTTCGATGTGTCGGTGTGGGAGTTCTTCTGGCCGTTGCAGATCGGCGCTCGCCTGGTCGTCGCGAAGCCCGAGGGGCACCGCGACCCGGCCTACCTCGCCGAGGTCATCAGCGCGGAGCGGGTGAGCGTCACGCACTTCGTGCCGTCGATGCTGGCTGTGTTCGTCGCGGATGCCGCTGCGGCACAGTGTGATTCGCTGCGCTTGGTGTTCGCTTCGGGTGAGGCGTTGCCGCCCAAGCCCGCGCATCGGATGCGCGAGCTGACCGGCGCTGCCCTGCACAATCTCTACGGTCCGACCGAGGCCGCGGTCGACGTCACCTTCCACGAAGTCGTGGACGCCGACACCGAGACGGTGCCGATCGGCGCTCCGGTGTTCAACACACAGGTGTTGGTGCTGGATGGGCGGTTGCGCCCGGTGCCGGTGGGTGTCGCGGGAGAGCTCTATCTCGCCGGTATCCAGCTCGCGCGTGGTTACGTCGCGCGACCGGACCTGACCAGCGATCGTTTCGTGGCCAACCCGTTCGGGGAGCCCGGTGCGCGGATGTACCGCACGGGCGATCTCGTGGCGTGGACCGAGCACGGTGAGCTGGAATACCTCGGCCGCACCGACTTCCAAGTGAAGTTGCGTGGTCTGCGTATCGAGTTGGGTGAGATCGAGTCGGCGCTGACGGGTCTGGACGAAGTCGCCCAAGCCGTCGTGGTCGTGCGCTCCGACGCGCACGCGGGCGACCAGCTCGTCGCCTACGTCATCCCCGCGCCGGACGCTGCCCTGGAAACCGACCTGGTCCGCGAGGACCTGGCGCGGCAACTGCCCGCGTACATGGTGCCCTCGGTCGTGCTCGTGCTCGAGGCGTTCCCGCTGAACGCCTCCGGCAAACTGGACCGCAAGGCGCTGCCCGCCCCGGTGTTCGAGGCCGCGGTGTTCCGCGCCCCGACCACGCCGGTCGAGGAGATCGTCGCCGCCACCTTCGCCGACGTGCTCGGCTTGGAGCGGGTCGGTCTGGACGACGACTTCTTCGCTCTCGGCGGCAACTCACTGTCCGCCACCCAGGTCGCCGCCCGGCTGTCTGCCGCGCTGGACACCGACCTCGGCGTGCGCG
Source organism: Nocardia sp. CY15 (assembly GCF_009829295.1). Lineage (NCBI taxonomy): Bacteria > Bacillati > Actinomycetota > Actinomycetes > Mycobacteriales > Nocardiaceae > Nocardia > Nocardia sp. CY15. The sequence continues at coordinate 12,347 of NZ_VUOT01000011.1, read as the reverse complement.
AGCTGTTCGAGGCCTCCACCGTGGTCGCTCTCGCGGCGCGCGCGGAGACCAGGGCGGGCGCGGGCGGCCGAGCGGCGCTGGTGCCGCAGCAGCGGCCCGAGCTGGTCCCGCTGTCGCTGGCCCAGCAGCGCATGTGGTTCCTCAACCGATTCGACCCAGACTCGGCGGTGGACAACATCCCTGCCGCGGTGCGGCTGTCGGGCCTGCTCGACCGGCAGGCGTTGCAGATCGCCGTCGCCGACGTGCTGGCCAGGCACGAGTCACTGCGCACGTTCTACCCCGAGGTGGACGGCACCGCCTACCAGCAGACCGTGGCCACCGCCAACGTGATCCCGGATCTGACGCCGATCGACGTCACCGAAACCGAACTGCCCGAGCAACTCGCGCGGCTGATCGGCACGGCCTTCGACGTCACCGCCGAGGTGCCCTTCCGCGCCCGGCTGTTCGAAATCAGCCCCACCGAGCACGTGCTCGCCCTGGTGGTGCACCACATCTCGGCCGACGGCTTCTCCATGGGCCCGCTGACCCGCGACGTGATGACCGCCTACGGCGCCCGCGTCGACGGCGGCGAGCCCGCCTGGCGTCCGCTCGAGGTCCAGTACGCGGACTTCGCGCTGTGGCAGCGCCAGGTGCTCGGCGCCGAGGGCGACCCGAAATCGGTGATCTCCGAGCAGATCTCGTTCTGGTCGGACACGCTGCGCGGGCTGCCCGAGCAACTGGACCTGCCCGCCGACCGGCCTCGACCCGCCGTCGCCTCCGGACGCGGCGCGACGCACGTCTTCGAGATCGACGCCGAGACCCACGCCCAGCTCACCGAACTCGCCCGCACCAGGGGCGCGACGCTGTTCATGGTCGCGCATACCGCGCTGGCGGTGCTGCTGTCGCGCCTGTCCGGCGAGGACGACATCGCGATCGGCACCCCGATCGCGGGACGCGGCGAGCGCGCGCTCGACGACCTGATCGGCATGTTCGTCAACACCCTGGTGCTGCGGACCCCGATCCAGAGCGGTGCGACGTTCACCGAACTGCTGCGTTCGGTGCGCGCGACCGACATCGCGGCCTTCGGACACGCGGATCTGCCGTTCGAGCGGCTGGTGGAGATCCTGAATCCGGCGCGTTCGCAGGCGCGCAACCCGCTGTTCCAGGTGATGCTGGCATTCCAGAACACCGGCCAGAACAGCCTCGAGCTGCCCGGCCTGACGGTGAGCGGTGTCGACCTGCCGATCGACGTCGCCAAGTTCGACCTGCAACTGGTGCTGTCCGAACGCGACGCCGCCGAGGCTGCGGGCATCACCGCCGAGCTGATCTACGCCACCGACCTGTTCGACCCGGCCACCATGGCGGAGTTCGGCGTGCGGTTCGGCCGATTGCTGAAGGCGGTCGCCGCCGAGCCGGACCGGCCCATCGGCGACATCGCGCTGCTGGATGAGGGCGAGACCGTGCAGGCGTTGCGTGGCTGGAATGACACCGCCCGCGATCTCGGCCCGGCGACCACGTTGGTCGAGTTGTTCGCTGCGCAGGCCGCGGCGACGCCGGATGTGGTTGCGGTGGTGGATCCTGCCGCTGGTGTGTCGTTGACGTATGCGGATTTGGCTGCTCGTGTGCGGCGGTTGGCGCGTCGTTTGATCGAGGCGGGTGTGGGCCCGGAGTCGTTGGTGGCTTTGGGTATGCGCCGGTCGGTGGATTTGGTTGTGGCGGCGTATGCGGTGCATGTCGCGGGGGGCGGTTATGTGCCGTTGGATCTGGATCAGCCCGCTGACCGTGTGCAGTATGTGCTGGATTCGGCTGACCCGGTCTGCGTGCTGACCACTGCGGCTGATGGGTTCGACGGGGCGGGCCGCGCCACGCTGAGCATTGATGAGCTGGACCTGTCCGGTTACTCGGACGCGCCGGTCACCGATGCCGAGCGGATCGCGCCGCTGCGTCCGCAGCATCCGGCGTATGTGATCTTCACTTCTGGTTCTACCGGCCGCCCGAAGGGTGTGGCGGTGCCGCATGCGGCGGTTGTGAACCAGATTCGTTGGATTACCGGCGAGTACGGCATCGGTGTCGAGGACGTCGTGTTGTTCAAGACGCCCGCCACCTTCGATGTGTCGGTGTGGGAGTTGTTCGGTCCGCTGAGCACCGGGGGCCGGATCGTGGTGGCGAGCCCGGATGGGCACCGTGACCCGCAGTATCTGGCTGAGGTGATCGCGGCGCAGCGGGTGACGATGACCTCGTTCGTGCCGTCGATGCTGACGGTTTTCGCGGGTTCTATCGACCCGGCGGAGGCGGACGCGCTGGCTTCGTTGCGGATTTTGTTTGTCGCCGGTGAGGCGTTGACCGCTGATGCGGTGGTCGCTATCCGGCGGGTGAGCGATGCCGCGCTGTTCAACTTGTACGGTCCGACGGAGTTCACTGTGCATGCCACGCACGGCCGGGTGGCCGAGCAGGTGGATGGTGCGGTGCCGATCGGTTTGCCGGTGTGGAATGCGCAGGCCTACGTGCTGGACGCGCGCCTGCATCCGGTGCCGGCGAACGTCGCGGGTGAGTTGTATCTCGCGGGTGATCAGCTGGCGCGTGGTTATTTCGGGCGCGCGGATCTGACCGCGGATCGTTTCGTGGCCAACCCGTACGGCGAGCCCGGTGCGCGGATGTACCGCACGGGTGACCTGGTCGCCCGGGACGCTACTGGTGCTATCGAATACCTGGGCCGCACCGATTTCCAGGTGAAGTTGCGTGGTTTGCGCATCGAGCTGGGTGAGATCGAGTCCGCGCTCACCGCCCACGAATCGGTCGCGCAGTCGGTGGCGGTGGTGCGCTCCGACGCGCGCACGGGCGACCAGCTGGTCGGCTACGTGGTTCCCGCGGGCGGTGCGACGGTGGATGTCGAGGCGCTGCGTGCGCACTTGGCCGCGCGTCTGCCGTCCTACATGGTGCCCGCGGCGATCGTGGTGCTCGAGGCTATGCCGTTGAACCCGAACGGCAAGTTGGATCGGCGTGCGTTGCCTGATCCGGTATTCGAGGCACGCGAGTTCCGTGCTCCCTCGACCCCGGTCGAGCAGATCGTCGCCGAGGTCTTCGCCGAAGTACTCGGCCTGACGGCCGGTGCGGACGAACGCCCCGTCGGCTTGGACGACGACTTCTTCGACCTGGGCGGCAACTCGCTGATCGCCACCCAGGTGGTAGCCCGCCTCGGCGCGGCGTTGGACACCAGGATCCCGGTCCGCGTGCTGTTCGAGGCGCCGACCGTGGCCGCGCTGGCCGCCCGGGCCGAAACGCAGCAGGGCAGCGGACGTCGCCGCGAGCTGGTCGCGGGCCCGCGTCCGTCGAAGATCCCGCTGTCGCTGTCCCAGCAGCGGATGTGGTTCCTGAACCGCTTCGACAACCAGACCGCGGTGAACAACATCCCGCTCGCGGTCCGGCTCACCGGAACCCTGGACACCGAGGCGCTGCGCCAGGCCGTCGCCGACGTGGTCGACCGGCACGAGGTGCTGCGCACCGTCTACCCGGAGACCGCCGACGGCCAGGGTGTGCAGGTGGTGCTGCCCGCCGGGCACAGCGACATCGACCTCACCCCCATCGAGGTATCCGAGGCCGAGATCTCCGAACGGATCAGCGAACTGGTGCTGGCCGGCTTCGACGTCACCGCCGAGGTCCCGGTGCGCGCCCAGCTGTTCCGCATCGCGGGCTCGATGGACGGCTCGCAGCTCGACACCCACGTGCTGGTGTTCGTGGTGCACCACATCTCCGGTGACGGCTGGTCGGTGCGTCCGCTGGCGCGCGACGTGATGGTGGCCTACTCGGCGCGTTCGCGCGGCGAGGCGCCCGCCTGGGCACCATTGCAGGTGCAGTACGCCGATTACGCGCTGTGGCAGCGTGAGACGCTCGGCTCGGAGAGTGATCCGGAGTCGCTGATCGCGCAGCAGGTGGCCTTCTGGTCGCAGACCCTGGCCGGCCTGCCCGATCAGCTCGATCTGCCCTCGGACCGCTCGCGCCCGGCCGTGGCGTCCAATCGCGGTGACGTGTACGAGTTCTCGCTCGACGCGCCGCTGCTGCGCGAGTTGAACGCGCTGGCCCGCGCGAACGGCGCCAGCCTGTTCATGGTCGTGCACGCGGCGTTCGCCGCGCTGCTGGCGCGGCTGTCCGGCAGCGACGACATCGCCATCGGCACCGCGGTCGCGGGCCGTGGTGAGGCGCTGCTCGACGACGCCATCGGCATGTTCGTCAACACCCTGGTGCTGCGCAGCGCGGTGGATCCGGCGATACCGTTCACCGAATTGCTCGCCCGCACCAAGGACAGCGATCTCGCGGCGTTCGCGCACGCGGACCTGCCGTTCGAGCGGCTGGTGGAGATCCTGAACCCGGCGCGTTCGCAGGCGCGGCATCCGCTCTTCCAGGTGATGCTGTCGTTCCAGAACACCGGTGAGGCCACCTTCGAGCTGCCCGGCCTGGAAGTGGCCGGTGTGCCGCTGGACGTGGTGACCGCCAAGTTCGACCTGCATCTCAACCTCGCCGACCGGTTCGACGCCGCGGGCGCGGCCGACGGCATGACCGCCGAGTTCCTCTACGCCACCGACATGTTCGACGCCGACACCATCGCGGGCGTGGCCCAGCGCCTGGTGCGGATGCTGAGCGCGATCGCCGCGGACGCGTCGGTGGCCGTCGGCGACGTCGAGCTGCTCGACAGCGTCGAGCGCACCGAAGTGCTCGAGCGGTGGAACGACACCGCGCATCCGGTCGACCCGGCCGCCACGCTGGTATCGATGTTCGCCGCGCAGCTCGCGCGGACACCGGACGCGACCGCGGTGACGTTCGAGGGGACGAGTCTGTCCTACGCCGAGTTCGCCGCCAGGGTCAACCGCCTCGCACGCCATCTGATCTCACTGGGCGTCGGCCCGGACTCGATGGTCGCGCTCGGCATGCGCCGTTCGATCGATCTGGTGGTCGGCATGTACGCGGTGAGCGTCGCCGGTGGCGCGTACGTGCCGCTGGATCCCGACCACCCGGCCGACCGCACCCGCTACGTGCTCGACACCGCTCACCCGGTGTGCGTGCTCACTACTTCGCACGACGAGTTCGACGCGGGGTCGACCCAGGCGATCGAGATCGATCGGGTTTTCCTCGCGGGCTACTCCGACGAGCCGCTGACCGACGCGGATCGCCTCGGGCCGCTGCGTCCGTCGAACACCGCGTACGTCATCTTCACCTCCGGTTCGACCGGCCGCCCGAAGGGCGTGGCCGTCTCGCACGCCGCGATCGTCAACCGTCTGGTGTGGATGCAGGACGAGTACGGCCTGGACGACACCGACGTGGTGTTGCAGAAGACTCCGGCCACGTTCGACGTGTCGGTGTGGGAGTTCTTCTGGCCGTTGCAGGTCGGCGCGCGGCTTGTGGTCGCAAAGCCGGACGGCCATCGCGACCCGGCCTACCTCGTGCAGGTCATCACCGACGAGCAGGTCACCACGGCGCACTTCGTGCCGTCCATGCTGTCGGTGTTCGTAGCTGTGCTGGATGCGGCGGCCGCGGGGCCCTCCGTGGTCACGCGAGCTACCGCCTCCGGGCCTGACGCGGCCGCTGTGCTGGATGCGGCGGCCGCGGGGCCCTCCGTGGTCACGCGAGCTACCGCCTCCGGGCCTGACGCGGCCGCTGTGCTGGATGCGGCGGCCGCGGGGCCCTCCGTGGTCACGCGAGCTACCGCCTCCGGGCCTGACGCGGCCGCCGAGGAACGCGCCGACGAATGCACCAGTCTGCGCAACGTCTTCGCCTCCGGTGAGGCGCTGCCCGCCGCCACCGCGCAGCGAATGCAGGAACTCACCGGCGCGCGTCTGCACAACCTCTACGGCCCGACCGAGGCCGCGGTCGACGTCACCTATCACGAGGTGACCGAGGACGACACGGTGTCGGTGCCGATCGGCGCCCCGGTGTTCAACACGCAGGTGTACGTGCTGGATTCGCGCCTGCACCCGGTGCCGGTGGGTGTCGCGGGTGAGCTGTACCTCGCGGGTGTGCAACTGGCCCGCGGCTACGTCGCGCGCCCGGATCTGACCTCGGATCGGTTCGTCGCCAACCCCTACGGTGCGCCGGGCGAGCGGATGTACCGCACCGGCGACCTGGTGTCCTGGACGGACAAGGGTGAGCTGGAATACCTGGGTCGCACCGACTTCCAGGTGAAGCTGCGCGGTCTGCGCATCGAGCTCGGCGAGATCGAGTCGGCGCTCACGGCGCTGGACTCGATCGCCCAGGCCGTGGTCGTGGTGCGCTCGGACGATCGACTGGGCGATCAGCTGGTCGCGTACGTCATCGCGACCGCGGGCCGTTCGGTGGACATCGAAGGCGTGCGCTCCGAACTCGGCGGCGAGCTGCCCGCCTACATGGTGCCCTCGGCGTTCGTCGTGCTGGAGGCGTTCCCGCTGAACGCCTCCGGCAAGCTGGACCGCAAGGCGCTGCCCGCGCCCGTGTTCGAGGCCAAGGTGTTCCGGGCGCCGTCCACCCCGATCGAGGAGATCGTGGCGGGCACCTTCGGCGACGTGCTCGGCGTCGCGCGGGTCGGCTTGGACGACGACTTCTTCGAGCTGGGCGGCAACTCGCTGCTGGCCACGCAGGTGACCGCGCGGCTGGGCGCCGCGCTGGACACCAAGCTGGCGGTGCGCGACCTGTTCGAGGCGTCCACCGTGGTGGCGCTGGCGGCCCGGGTGGAGTACAACGCCGGATCCGGCCGGGACCGGCCGCGCCTGGAGGCAGGGGAGCGCCCGGCGCGCATCCCGCTCTCGCCCGCGCAGCAGCGGTACTGGTTCCTCAACCAGTTCGACACCGCCACCTCGGCGGTGGACAACATCCCGCTGGCCGTCCGGCTGTCCGGCACGCTCGACGTGCCCGCGCTGGAACAAGCCATCGGCGACGTGTTCGCCCGCCACGAGGTGCTGCGCACCACCTACCCGCGCTCGGCGGAGGGGCCACACCAGGTGATCCGTCCCGCGGCCCGGTCCGCGGCGGCGCTCACCCCGATCGACATCACCGAGGAGGACCTGCTCGGCGCCGTCATCGGTTTCGCGCTGACCACCTTCGACGTCACCGTCGAGGTGCCGTTGGCGGTTGCCTTGTTCCGTATCGTCGCGGGCGGGAGTAGCGCGGGATCGGACACAGCCGAGCACGTGCTCGCGTTCACCGTGCACCACGTCGCGGCCGACGGCTCGTCGATGGGGCCGCTGGCCCGGGACGTGATGGCCGCCTACGTGGCGCGCGTGCAGGGCGAGGCGCCGCAGTGGCAGCCGCTGCCGGTCCAGTACGCCGACTACGCGCTGTGGCAGCGTGCGGTGCTCGGGTCGGAGGACAATCCGGAATCGCTGGCCGCGCAGCAGGTGGCGTACTGGAAGCAGGCGCTGGCCGACCTGCCCGATCAGCTGGAGCTGCCCGCCGACCGGCCGCGCCCGCCCGCGCAGTCGTTCCAGGGCAAAGCGATCCGCTTCGAGATCGACCCGCGGCGGCACGCCCGCCTGCACGAGCTGGCGCGCGCGCACAACGCGTCGCTGTTCATGGTGGTGCACGCGGCGCTCGCGGTGTTGCTCTCGCGGCTGTCGGGCACCGACGACATCGCCGTCGGCACCCCGATCGCCGGTCGCGGCGAACGCGAACTCGACGATCTGATCGGCATGTTCGTCAACACCCTGGTGTTCCGCACCCCGGTGCGGCCCGCCGAACGCTTCGCCGATCTGCTCGGCGACGTCAAGGAACGCGACCTGGAGGCGTTCGCCAACGCCGACGTGCCGTTCGAGCGCCTCGTCGAGGTGCTCAACCCGGTGCGCTCGACCGCGCGCAACCCGCTGTTCCAGGTGGGCCTGTCGTTCCAGAACCTGGCCGAAACCACGTTCGAGCTGCCCGGGCTCACCGTCAGCGCGGTCGACTTCGACTCGCAGCTGGCCAAGACCGACCTGCACGTCACGTTGTACGACCGGTACGCCGAGGACGGCACGCCCGCCGAGATCATCACCGAATTCGGTTACGCCACCGATTTGTTCGACGAAGGCACGGTGCAGGGCTTCGCCGACCGGTTCCTGCGGGTGCTCGACGCCGTGCTGGCCGACGCCACGGTGCGGGTCGGCGAGATCGATCTGCTCGCGGCGGAGGAGAGCGAGCGCATCCTCACCGCCTGGAACGCCACCGAATACGATCTCGACCCCCTGCTCGCGGCGCGTTCCGCGGGCTCAACGCGCACCGCGACGCTGACGTCGTTGCTGGATGCCACGGTGGCCGCGACCCCGGCGGCTGTGGCTCTGGTCGCCGACGAGCCGACCGGTCGCCGGGAGCTGACCTACGCCGAGCTGGACGCGCGGGTCAACCGCCTGGCCCGGTACCTGATCGGCCGCGGCGTCGGTCCGGAGGACCGGGTCGCGCTGGCGATCCGCCGCAGCAGCGAGCTCGTGGTCGCGATGTACGCGGTCGCCAAGACCGGCGCTGCCTACGTACCGATCGATCCGGACCAGCCCGCCGAGCGGACCGACTACATCCTGGGCACCGCCGCGCCGGTGTGCGTGCTGACCACCGGCAGGGACGGCTTCCACACCGCGGCGGCCGACGTCGTGCCGATCGACGCGCTCGACCTCGCGGAGTACGCCACCGATCCGGTGACCGCCGACGAGCGCACCGGTGCGCTGACCCCGGCCAACACCGCGTACGTGATCTTCACGTCCGGCTCTACCGGCCAGCCGAAGGGCGTCGCGGTCCCGCACGCCGCGATCGTCAACCAGTTGCAGTGGGAGACATCCGTCTTCGAACTGGGCGCCGAGGACGCGGTGCTGCTGAAGACGGCGGCGACGTTCGACCTCTCGGTCTGGGAATTCTGGTCGGCCGCGGTTTCCGGTGGCCGCCTGGTGATCGCGGCCGCCGACGGACACCGCGACCCGGCCTACCTGAACGAGCTGATGCGCGCCACCGGCGTCACCACGCTGCACGTGGTGCCCTCCATGCTGGACGCGCTGCTCACCGAATCCGGTGGCAGCCTGTCGGCTTCGCTGCGGCGCGTGCTGGCCATCGGCGAGGCGCTGCCCGCCGCGACCGCCCAGCGGTTGCGCAGGCACAACGCCGCCGAACTGCACAACCTCTACGGTCCGACCGAGGCGGCGGTGTCGATCACCAGCCACCTGGTCACCGATGCCGACGAGGCGTCGGTGTCGATCGGCGCGCCGGAGTGGAACAGCCGGGTCTACGTGCTCGATTCCCGACTGCGGCCGGTGCCGGTGGGCGTCTCGGGCGAGCTGTACCTGGCCGGCGCGCAGCTGGCGCGCGGTTACTTCGGCCGTCCCGAGCTGACCGCCGAACGATTCGTCGCCGACCCGTTCGCCGGGGGTGAAGGCGGAGCGCGGATGTACCGCACCGGCGACCTGGTGGCCTGGAACGCCAACGGCGAGCTGGACTACCGGGGGCGCACCGACTTCCAGGTGAAGATCCGCGGTTTCCGCATCGAGCTCGGCGAGATCGAGGCCTCGCTGTTGCGGCAGGACGCGGTGAGCGCGGCGGCCGTCGTCGCGCACAACGATCCGAACATCGGTGACCGGCTGGTCGCCTATGTGGTGCCCCGGACCGGCACGCTGGACAAGCGCGCGTTGCAGTCCGCGCTGGCGGCCGAGCTGCCGTCGTACATGGTCCCGTCGATGGTGATCGAGCTGGACGCGTTGCCGCTCAACGCCAACGGCAAGCTGGACCGCAAGGCGCTGCCGCGGCCCACCTTCGAGAAGGCGGTGTTCCGCGCGCCGGTCACTCCGATCGAGCAGATCGTGGCGAACACCTTCGCCGAGGTGCTGCGGCTGTCCGATCGCGAGGGCGCCGAATCGAAGCGGCTCGGCCTGGACGACGACTTCTTCGCCTGGGGCGGCAACTCGCTGCTGGCCACGCAGGTCGCCGCCCGGCTGGGCGAGGCGCTCGACACCCGGGTGCCGGTGCGCCTGCTGTTCGAGGCGTCCACGGTGGCCGCGCTGGCGGTACGGGTGGAGCGGCACGCCGACATGGGCGGTCGTCGCGCGCTGACCGCGGGCCGGCGGCCGGAGCACATCCCGTTGTCGCTGGCGCAGCAGCGCATGTGGTTCCTCAACCGGTTCGACACCCAGTCGGCCGCCTACAACGTGCCGATCGCGGTGCGGCTGTCCGGCGCGCTGGACGTGGCCGCGTTGCGTGCCGCCATCGCCGACCTGGTGAGCAGGCACGAGATCCTGCGCACCGTCTACCCGCAGACCGAGGCGGGCCCCGTGCAGGTCATCCTGCCGCCCGCCCAGGCCGTGCCGCGGCTGGAGGTGCGGGTGGTCGCGCCGTCGCAGATCGAGTCCGCCGTCGTGGCGCTGACCTCGACGATCTTCGACGTCACCACCGAGGTGCCGGTGAAGGTCGCGCTGTTCCAGATCGCCGGAGAGGACGCGCGGAGCGGGCCGGACGGGTCGGTGGACTACGTGCTGGCCATGGTCGTGCACCACATCTCCGGTGACGGCTCCTCGGTCGGCCCGCTGACCAGGGACCTGATGATCGCCTACGCCGCGCGGGCGGCGGGCGAGGCGCCGAACTGGGCGCCGCTGGAGGTCCAGTACGCCGACTACAGCATCTGGCAGCGTGAACTGCTCGGTGACGAGGACGATCCGCAATCGCTGGCCGCCGAGCAGGTCGCCTACTGGAAGCAGGCGCTGGCCGACCTGCCCGACCAGCTGGACCTGCCCTCGGACCGGCCGCGTCCGGCGGTGCAGTCCTTCGCGGGCGGCAAGGTCGAGCTGGGCGTGGACGCGCAGACCCATCAGGCGCTGATCGAGCTGGCGCGCGCGGAGGGCGCGACGCTGTTCATGGTCGTGCACACCGCGCTGGCGGTGCTGCTGGCCCGGTTGTCCGGCACCGACGACATCGCGATCGGCACGCCGATGGCGGGTCGTGGCGAAGCCGCGCTCGACGACCTGATCGGCATGTTCGTCAACACCCTGGTGTTCCGTACCCGGGTCGATACGGGGGAGGCGTTCACCGATCTGCTGGCCCGCCAGCGCGAGATCGACATCCAGGCGTTCGCCAACGCCGACGTGCCGTTCGAGCGCCTGGTCGAGATGCTCAACCCGGTGCGTTCGACCGCACGCCACCCGCTGTTCCAGGTGGGTCTGTCGTTCCAGAACCTGGCGCAGTCCGCGCTGGAGCTGCCCGGCCTGAGCGTGTCCGGCCTGGACATCGACACCGAGCTGTCGCAGTTCGACCTGCACCTGATCGCGACCGACCGCTACGACGACGCAGGGGTGCCGGAGGGCATCACCGGGTTCTTCACCTACGCGACCGATTTGTTCGATCGCGCGACGGTGCAGGGCTTCGTCGACCGGTTCACCCGCCTGCTCGGCGAGATCGTCGCCGCGCCGCGCACCCCGGTCGGCGACCTCGAACTGCTCGACGCCACCGAGCGGGTCCAGCTGCTCACCGCACGCAACGCGACCGACCAGGCGGTGGACACCTCCGCCACGCTGGTCTCCTTGCTGGACGCGACCGTGGCGGCCGGGCCGAAGGAAGTCGCGCTCGTCACCGAGGACGGCGAGTCGATCACCTACGGCGCGCTCGATGCTCGGGTGAATCGTCTTGCGCGGCATTTGGTTTCGTTGGGTGTGGGTCCGGAGTCGCGGGTGGCGTTGGCGTTGCGTCGTTCGGTGGATTTGGTTGTGGCGATGTATGCGGTGGCGAAGTCCGGTGGTGTGTATGTGCCGGTGGATCCGGATCAGGCTGCCGAGCGTACGAGTTACATTCTGGAGACGGCGGCTCCGGTGTGTGTGTTGTCGAATGCGGAGGCGGAGTTCGAGACCGATGTCGCGCCGGTGGTGCGGATCGATGAGCTGGATTTGTCCGAGGTGGACGCTTCCACGGTGAGGGATGTTGATCGGGTTGGGTCGTTGCGTCCGGAGAACACGGCGTATGTGATCTTCACTTCCGGTTCGACGGGTCGTCCGAAGGGTGTGGCTGTTTCGCATGGTGCGATCGCGAACCAGTTGCAGTGGAAGAACGTCGAATTCGGCCTGGACGCCGCTGATGCGATCTTGTTGAAGACGGCGGCGACGTTCGACTTGTCGGTGTGGGAGTTCTGGTCGGCGGCGGTGTGTGGTGGCCGTTTGGTGATCGCTTCACCGGATGGTCATCGGGATCCGGCGTATTTGAACGAGTTGATGGCGCGTGAGTGGGTCACCACGTTGCATGTGGTGCCGTCGATGCTGGATGCGTTGCTGAGCGCTGGTTTGCCGGATTCGTTGTGGCGGGTGTTGGCGATCGGTGAGGCGTTGCCGGGTTCGGTGGCGCAGCGGTTCCTGCGGGAGAACCCGCGTACTGAGTTGTTCAACTTGTATGGTCCGACCGAGGCGGCGGTGTCGATC
>NZ_VUOT01000103.1:0-937 GCF_009829295.1 Nocardia sp. CY15 | reverse complement strand
GGCAAGGGGCACAACCCCGATCGGTGAACCAGTGGTGGCATGCAGGCGCCGGAGACCCGAATTCTCACCCCGGCCGGCCGTGCCGGGCGAGGGCTTCGAGCCCGTCACCGAGTTTGAATATCGGTGACGATCCGCTGTATGCGGCTGATGCCGTGAGCGGCGAAGAACGCTCTGGCCCGGAAAACGAACCCGATCGCGGTGATGGCTTTCTCGTCCGGCAGAGCCTCGGTGTAAGCCAGCCGGGAGAACCCGTCGACCGCGGTGTGCAGGAACACATAGCCGGTGCGGGTGCCACGCTTCTTGGTGCGGGCGACAGCCTTGTCCCGATCGGAGCCCCTGCCGTGCACCCGCCAGCCGCCGCCGTCGGGGATGCGTCCGACCTTCTTGACGTCGATGTGCACCATGTGACCGGGACGGTGGGCGATGATGCGACGCGGTGCCCGATTCGATGCGCCGGCGGGGTCGAGAAACCGCCGCCGGTTCAGTCCCAGCCGGTGCAGGTGGCGACTGACCGTGCGTACCGAGATCGTCATGCCCTCGGCCCGCAGCTCGGTAGCGATGCGTCGCGCCGACCATTTGCGCGCACGCCGCAGCTGTTCGATCCGCACGATCGTCTCGGCGGGTGTCGCTGTCGGTGACCGGTGCGGCACCGAGGAGCGGTCGATCAGGCCCAGCTCACCGAACCGGCGAAACCTGTTGACCCACTTGCTCGCACACTGGCGTGACAGACCCATCTCGGCGGCGACATGAGCGATCGGCCGCACCTGGCAGCGTTGCACGAGCCGGTAGCGGCCCTCCACGGTCAAAGGGGCATTACGGTGAATCTCAGTGTGAGACTTCCGTTGCCGCCGAATGCGGTGGTAGATCAGCTCCGGTCGCGGGGTGACTCTTACGGTGGGTGCCGCCGGTGAGGTTGGCCTTTTCGTGAATCGTCCAC
>NZ_VUOT01000102.1:0-983 GCF_009829295.1 Nocardia sp. CY15 | reverse complement strand
TAGGCGATCAGGACGGCGAACACCAAGCCCATGATCAACGCGACCCAGAACACCGCGGGCACGGTGTAGTTGCCGATGTACAGCTCCCACGGCGGCATCAACCGGGCCATGCCGTCGGTCCACATCATGTAGAAGTCCGGCTGCGAACCCGCCGACACCTGCGAGGGGTTGTAGGGACCCAGGTTCCAGATCGGGTTGATCTGGAACACCCCGCCCATGATGCCCACGATGCCGAGGGTGAAGGCGAAGAACGCGCCCTGGTCGGCGGCGAACACCGGCACGATCCGCGCGCCCACCACGTTGTTCTCCGTGCGCCCCGGGCCGGGGAACTGGGTGTGCTTCTGATACCACACCAGCGCCACGTGCGCGGCGATCAACGCCAGGATGATGCCCGGGAACAGCAGCACGTGCGCGATGTAAAGGCGCGGGATGATGATGTCGCCGGGGAAGTCGCCGCCGAACATCAGCCAGTGCATCCATGTGCCGATGATCGGGATCGAGATCGTGATCCCGGAGAACGCCGCCCGCAGACCCGTGCCCGAGAGCAGGTCGTCCGGCAGCGAGTACCCGAAGAAGCCCTCGAACATCGCCAGGATCAGCAGCAGCGAACCGATCACCCAGTTCGCCTCCCGCGGCTTGCGGAACGCGCCGGTGAAGAAGATCCGGAACAGATGCACGATGATCGACGCCGCGAACAGCAGCGCCGCCCAGTGATGCACCTGCCGCACGAACAGGCCGCCACGCACCTCGAACGAGATGTTCAGCGCCGTCTCATACGCCCGCGACATGGTCACACCGCGCAACGGCTGATACGCGCCGTCGTACACGACATGACTCATCGAAGGATCGAAGAACAGCGTCAGGTAGACGCCCGACAGCAGCAGGATGATGAAGCTGTAGAGCGCGATCTCGCCGAGCAGAAACGACCAATGCGTGGGGAAGACCTTGTTGATCGATCGCTTCATGAACGCCGCGGCGCGATA
>NZ_VUOT01000101.1:0-1023 GCF_009829295.1 Nocardia sp. CY15 | reverse complement strand
GCTACCGCCTCAAAGACCGAGACCTCGGCCGCGTCCCCGCGGCCAAAACCAACGACTGAAACCAACCAAAGGGTGGGTCAAGATTCCAGCGAACAAGCCGGGTCACGATTCGACCGACGTTGACACCGTAAGAGTCACCCCGCGACCGGAGCTGATCTACCACCGCATTCGGCGGCAACGGAAGTCTCACACTGAGTCCCACCGTAATGCCCCGCTGTCAGAACTGGGTCGGTTGCGTCTGGCGCGGTGCGTCGTCGACGATGGCTGGCCGCTGCGCCGAGCCGCCGAACGATTCCAAGTGTCAGCGACCACCGCTGAACGGTGGGCCGACCGCTACCGCACTGTCGGCACCGCTGGGATGAGCGACCGGTCCAGCCGCCCGCACCGCAACCCGAACCGGACACCGACCCGCACCGAGCGCCGCATTATCAAGGTCCGGCTACTGCGCCGGTGGGGACCGGCCCGCATCGCCTACCTGCTCGGACTGCATCCCTCGACAGTGCACCGCGTCCTGGCCCGCTACCGGATGGCCAGACTGCGATGGCTCGACCGTGCCACCGCAGCACCGGTACGCCGCTACGAACACTGCGCACCGGGAGACCTGGTGCACGTCGACATCAAGAAACTCGGCAACATCCCCGACGGCGGCGGGCACCGTGTGGTCGGCCGCCGCGCCGGCGCCCGCAACCGCACCCGTACGCCCGGAAAAACACTGCGCAGCAACGGTAAAAGCCATGTCGGCTGCAGCTACCTGCACAACGCAGTCGATGACTACTCGCGACTGGCTTACAGCGAAATCCTGCCCGACGAACGCAAGGAAACCGCTGTCATGTTCTGGCGTCGTGCGCGAAAATACTTCGCTTCCAAGGGGATCGCCGTCAAACGAGTCCTCACTGACATTCAAACTCGGTGACGGGCTCGAAGCCCTCGCCCGGCACGGCCGGCCGGGGTGAGAATTCGGGTCTCCGGCGCCTGCATGCCACCACTGGTTCACCGATCGGGGTTGTGCCCCTTGCCTGTTGA
>NZ_VUOT01000100.1:0-1049 GCF_009829295.1 Nocardia sp. CY15 | reverse complement strand
CCCCCGAACGGAACAACCACATTCACCTGCTTGTCCCGGAAGAACTCCACCACATCCGTCCGGTCGAGCCAGCTCCCGTCGCTGATACCGCCGTTGGCGCCGTTGAGCAGATAGAACGTCGGTGCGGGTCGAGCCGGATCGGACGCACGCAGGACGCGCACCCGGGTGACGCTGTTCATCGCCGTCGACAACACGCCGAGGTCGAGGACCCGATCGGACTCGGCGCGGATGTCGTGGATCCGGGACCCGTCAGGGGCCGCCACGGATGCGAGATCCGGTTGCGGTTCGGCCGTCGCCGCAGTGTTCGGGTCCGCCGCCATCGCCGCACACACCATGACAGCGAGCAGGATTCGCATTCCTGAACCGTTGAGCGACATGGCATCTCCGATCTCCAGACCGCACCCCGGCCGGTACGCTCGGCTCCACGGGCCGGAGATAGGCGACCGGGCTCTCCAGAACCAGCATCGAGTCAACCGCATCCCGTGAGCCGGTGAGTACGGATACCTCCGACCTTGTGGACGTTCCCAGTGCGACGCCGAGCGAACTGGCCACCCACCCCAACGACCTCGACCGCGCCTTGCCCGCCGACGCATGCGCCGCCTAGCGTTGGCCGTGTTCCGTTCCGCCCGTTCAGGAAGGCCGTGTGTGGATTCCCCTCCCCCGCCGTCATACCACCGTGGCGCGGCGCGGCTGATCGCGGCACTGAGCGCCGTCGCCCTCGGATTCACCGGCAGCACAGCCGGTTCGGTGAACGCCGAGCCGATCACGCCGGAGGTGCCGTCATCGATCAGCGCCGCCCCGGATGGGTCGCGTATCGCGGGCGCGGTACAGGGATCGGGACGGCTGGTCGAGCTGACGGTCCACTCCGCCGCGATGGCGAACACCGTAGCCGTACAGGTCCTTCCGGCCGTCGACAGCTCGGCTCCCGCGCCCACCCTGTACCTGCTCAACGGCATCGACGGCGGGGCTGACGGCAACTGGCTCAGCCGGACGGATGTGGTGGAGTTCTTCCGGGACAAGCAGGTGAATGTGGTTGTTCCGTTCGGGGG
>NZ_VUOT01000099.1:0-1059 GCF_009829295.1 Nocardia sp. CY15 | reverse complement strand
ATCGGTTGCGCCGCGCACGGATTCACCGGCGGCGCGGGCGGGCAGAAGATCCCACACGGAATCGGCGGCAAACCCGGAATCGTGATCATCACCTGCATCGGCACCGGCGGCCGCGGAACCGGAACCACCGCCCGCGGCGACTCACCCACCCGCGGCGCCGTCGTCGTCACCGCCGCCATCTCCGACCCCGGCCCCACCGAAGGCAACGTCCCCGGCGCCACCACATCCGGCGAAACCCGCACCTGCTGCGGCGAACCCCCCGTCCGATACGCCGCCGACCAACTCAACACATTCGCCGCGTACGCCATCGAGTTGTTGTACCGCAACACCGCCCGCAACTCCTGCGACCCATCCCGCAGATCCATACCCCCCGAACACAAATACTTCCCCGCCGCCAACGCCGCATCGAACACATTATGCGGATCCGACACCCCGTCCCCATTCCCATCCGCCCCATACAACCCCCACGTCCCCGGCAAGAACTGCATCGGACCCACCGCCCGCACAAACCCACCGTCCCCAGCCCGGATCACCTCGTTCCCCGGCAAACTCCCATCCAACGCCGGACCGAAAATCGGCGACACCGTCGTACCCGCCGCATCCGTACGCCCACCCCGCGCATGCCCCGACTCGATCCGCCCGATCCCCGCCAGCAAACTCCACGACAACCCACACCCCGGCGCCGAAGACGCCAACGCCAACTCCGCATTCCGATACGCCGCCAACACCACCTCCGGAATCCCCAACGCACCCCCCACCCCCGGCAACGAAAGCTCCTGCAACGGCACCACACCCGCAAACGGCGCCACCCCCGGCGTCACCGCCCGCAACCGCCGCGGCCCCTCCACCGACACCGGCAACCACCCCACCACCCCCGACGACCCACCCGCCACACCCCCACCCGACGCCGCCGCCAACACCTCCGGCGCCCGCGGCGCCGACACCCCCACCGGCGACTGCACCCCCGAACCACTCACCACCACACCAGCAACAACCAAAGCCGACACCGTTATCGGAGCAGATACACGCATTCGGCCACACCCAATCCCTCGACGTCGT
>NZ_VUOT01000098.1:0-1071 GCF_009829295.1 Nocardia sp. CY15 | reverse complement strand
GGCGGATTCGAGGGGTCGTCGCAACACTCGTTGTCGTGTTAGGCGGCGATTAGCGTAGCCAGACGCTCGGCTGGGGTATCCCAGTCGAGCGTTTTGCGTGGTCGGCCGTTGAGTTCGGCGGCGACGGTGTCGAGGTGTTCGCGGGTGTGCACGGACAGGTCGGTTCCCTTGGGGAAGTATTGCCGTAGCAGGCCGTTGGTGTTCTCGTTCGAGCCGCGTTGCCAGGGACTGGCGGGGTCGCAGAAGTAGACGGGGATGTCGGTGGCGACGCTGAACTGGTGATGTTCGGCAAGTTCGCTGCCTTGGTCCCATGTCAACGATCGGATCAGATGCGGTGGAAGCTCAGTGACGGTGCGCTGCAGGGCGTCTCGCATCTGTTCGGCGCTGCGACCGTGGGGTAGATGGACGAGCATGACGTAGCGGGTGGCGCGCTCGACGAGGGTGCCGATCGCCGAAGCACTGTCTTTGCCGATGATCAGATCGCCTTCCCAGTGTCCGGGCACGGCCCGGTCCTCGACCTCGGCGGGCCGGTCGCTGATCATGACCATCGGGTGGATGAACCGCGGTTGGCGGCAGTTGACCTGACGACGCGGTTTGCGCCGGGCACGGCCGGTGCGCAGTGCTCGGGCCAGTTCACGGCGCAGCTCGCCGCGGCCCTGAACGTAGAGGGCCTGATAGACGGTCTCGTGGACTACATGCATCTCCGGCCGGTCGGGGAATTCCTCACCAATAGCCTGGCAGATCTGCTCGGGGCTGCACCGTTTGTCCAGCCGTTGCTGGATGAACTCCGCCAACTCGGGGAACCTGGCGGTCTTGCGGATCTTCGGCCGTGGCCGACGCGCGTCGGCGCGGGCCTGAGCAGCATGCGGTCGATAGGCCCGCTGCCCAGCCGGGCTCACGGTGTCGTTGCGAACGATCTCGCGGCTGATGGTGGATGGACTGCGTCCCAGCTCGCCCGCGATCGTGCGGATACCCGCCCGCTCTCGCCGCCGGTCAGCGATATGGATGCGCTCGTTCTCGCTCAGATATCGCGACTTCGATACAGCGGAGGCTGCCCGCTCGTGCCGAGCG
>NZ_VUOT01000097.1:0-1115 GCF_009829295.1 Nocardia sp. CY15 | reverse complement strand
TGTTCTGCCCAGGGAGGTTGGTCGAGGTTTTGTGACGACACGCTGTAGGTGATCGTTGAATGGCGAAGGTCTCCTGTCGTGGAGTGGGAGTTGCTGAGACAACCACTGCAACGAACAGGAGACCTTCGTGGTCCACGCTAACGCAGTCTTGACTCCGAGAGGGCGGCTGCTGCTGGCACGTCGCATCGTCGAGGACGGTTGGCCGATCGCCCGGGCTGCCGAGCATTTTCACGTGTCGTGGCGGACGGCTGACCGTTGGCAGCGCCGGTACCGACAGATCGGGGAGGCTGGGATGGCCGATCGGTCCAGCCGACCGCATCGCAGCCCGAACCGGACTCCGGCCCCGGTGGTGCGCAAGATCGTGGACCTGCGCTGGCGCAAACGTCTGTCGCCGCAGGCGATCGCCTCCCGATTGTCGATGCCGGCCTCGACCGTGCATGCCGTGCTGATGCGGTGCCGGTTGAATCGGCTCTCTCACATCGATATCCGCACCGGTGAGGTGATCCGCCGCTACGAGCATCCGCACGCCGGGTCATTGATCCACGTCGATGTCAAGAAGCTGGGCAACATCCCCGCTGGTGGCGGCTGGCGGTTCGTCGGACGCGTCAACGGGCGCCGCAACCGGGCAGCCACGCCCGGCATCACACGCAGCCGCCATCGCAACCCGCTGCTGGGAACCGCGTTCGTGCACACGGTGATCGATGATCATTCCCGCGTCGCTTACGCCGAAATCCACGACGACGAAACCGCTGAGACTGCCATTGGGGTGCTGCGGCGGGCGGTGGCTTGGTTCGCCGACCGCGGCATCACCGTCGAGCGGGTTCTGTCGGACAACGGCAGCTGCTACCGCTCGAAAACATGGACCGCCGCCTGCCTCGAGCTGGGCATCACCGCCAAACGAACCCGCCCCTACCGTCCGCAGACCAACGGCAAGATCGAGCGATTCCATCGCACCATGGCTGCGGAGTGGGCTTTTGCCCGCCACTACCGGTCAGAACAAGCCCGACGAGCCGCCCTACCAGCCTGGTTGCACACCTATAATCACCACCGGCAACACACCGCCATCGGCCGCCAGACACCCATCAGCCGGTTGACCAACCTCCCTGGGCAGTACA
>NZ_VUOT01000096.1:0-1175 GCF_009829295.1 Nocardia sp. CY15 | reverse complement strand
CCGTTGTCGTTCGCGCAGCAACGGATGTGGTTCCTCAACCAGTTCGACCCCGCGTCGTGCGCCTACCACATCGTGCACGCGTTCCGGCTGTCCGGAGACCTCGATATCGATGTGCTGCGGGCGGCCGTGCGTGATCTCGTCGGCAGACATGAAGCGCTGCGCACGGTGTTTCCGGTAGTGGACGGTGAACCGCTCCAGTCGATAGTGCCGATCCGTGATATGGCCGATGTGGTGACCGGGCCGGTCGCCGTCGACGGCACTGCTGGACTCTGGGATGCGGTACGCGAGTTCGCCGCCCGCGGTTTCGATGTGACGACCGATGTGCCGATCCGGGTGCTGGTGTGCGCGGTGACGGAAACAGTTCACGTGCTGGTGCTGGTGGTGCACCATATCGCGAGTGACGGGTTGTCCAAAATGCCATTGGCACGCGACATGGTCATCGCGTACACGGCGCGGTCGAGCGGAGCGGAACCGGTCTGGGAACCGCTGGCCGTGCAATACGCGGACTACACCCTATGGCAACGAAAGACTCTGGGAGACAGTGCCGATCCGTCGTCACCAGCGGCCGGAGACGAAGCGTTTTGGCTGCGTGAGCTGGCGGGCGTACCGCACGTCATCGAATTGCCGAGCGACCGTCGACGCCCTGAGAACCCGTCATATGCCGGCGGAGTCGTCGAATTCGCGGTGGCTGCTGAACTGACGAGCGCCATCTATATGCAAGCGCGGCAGCACGGAGTCACGGTCTTCATGGTCCTGCACGCCGCACTCGCGGTGCTGCTGACCAAGCTGGCGCGCACCGACGATGTGGTGATCGGGACACCCGTCGCCGGCCGCGCGGAGGGCGCACTCGACGATGTTGTGGGCATGTTCGTCAACACGATCCCGCTACGCACCTCGGTGCACCCGCAACAGTCGTTCACCGATCTGCTCGAGGCGGTGCGAGAAACGGACCTGGCGGCGTTCACCCACGCCGAGCTTCCCTTCGAACGAATTGTGGATGTTGTCCAACCCCAGCGCTCGACCGCACACAACCCGCTGTTCCAAATCATGCTGGCATTCCACAACCTTCCCGAAACAGTCTTCGAGCTGCCGGGACTCCGGATCGAAGACATCAATATTCCAGACGTGACGTCGAAGTTCGATCTCGAATGGATCTTCACCGAAATATCCCAGGG
>NZ_VUOT01000095.1:0-1219 GCF_009829295.1 Nocardia sp. CY15 | reverse complement strand
TGAATCTCCTATGTCAAGCTGCGGCCTCGTGGCAAGTGGTGTGGGGCTTGGTTTGCTGGAGCCGGTGGTAGACGACGTCGGCGAGATGACGTTTGAGTACTCGCAGTGCTTCGGTTTTGGAGTTGCCGCGCGCGGTTCGTCGTTCAACCAGCGCGCGGGCGGGTGGATGGGTGCGTAGCTGGGTGACCGCGATCCGGTGGAGCGCAGCGTTGAGTTGCCGGTTGCCGCCGCGGTTGAGGCGGAATCGGGTGCGGTTGCCGGTCCAGACGGGTATCGGTGCTGTTCCGGCGTGCATGGCGAACGCGGCCGAGGACCGGAATCGGGCGGCACCGGCGGTCTCGGCGAGGAGCTTGGCGGCGGTGAGCCCGGCGCAACCGGGGATTTCCAGCAGTTGCGGGGCCAGCGTTTCGATCTGCGCCTCGATGCGTCGTTTGATTTGGCTGATGCGGCGGGTCACGGTGGTGATCCGCTCGAACAGCTCGAGCGCGATCTCGACACGGATGCCGTTGGGCAATGACTCGAGCTGCTCACGCAGCATGTCCAAGGCTTTGAGGCTGTTCAACGCTTGGCCGGCCGGTAACAGGATGTCGAGGTCGTGCAGGTGCCAGCGCAGCCGATTGATCATCCGGGTCCGCTCGGCGATCAGATCCTCTCGGTGGTCGAGCAGGAGCCTGACCTCGAGCGCCTGGTCGTCGAGATGCGCTTCGGGAAGATCGGGTTCTCGCAGCGCAGCCCGAGCGACCGCCAACGCGTCGATCGGGTCGGACTTGCCGCGCGTTCTGGCCGAACTGCGCGTTTGCGACATCAATTTGGGCGCCACCATCACCACGGCCTGCCCGGCACCGACCAGGGCCCGCACCAGCGCTCCAGCCACGTGTCGGCAGTCCTCGACTGCCCATTGCCGGTCCTGATCCCACTGCAGTCCCCAATCGAGCAATCGAACGATGTCGGCGGCCGTCGTTCCGACGGTGATCTGGCCGAGCTTGCGACCGTTGCCGTCCACGGCGACCGCGGTGTGGTTGTGTTTGTGTGGATCGACCCCGATGACCATCAAGTCTGTTGTCTCCCTCTACCGTTGGTGATGATGGCCCGGCCGAGGGACACGTCTCAGTTGAGAGGCTGCGCCTCATTCTCCTATCAAGTCACACTCGGCTGGACCAGCTCCGGCCGCAGTGGACGATTCACGAAAAGGCCAACCTCACCGGCGGCACCCACCGTA
>NZ_VUOT01000094.1:0-1232 GCF_009829295.1 Nocardia sp. CY15 | reverse complement strand
AGAACGTGTTATCGGATTGGGAGTGTGTGTGATGACGGTTGTGGTGGGGCCGCTGGTGTTCGATCCGTATGACTATGGGTTTCATGAGGATCCGTATCCGGTGTATCGGCGGTTGCGGGAGGAGGCGCCGTTGTATCACAACGCGGATGTGGGGTTTTGGGCGTTGTCGCGGTATGTGGATGTGGTGGGGGGTTTTCGGGACTGTGTGGGGTTGTCGAGTGCGAATGGGGTGTCGTTGGATCCGGCGGCGTGGGGGCCGGATGCGCATCGGGTGATGTCGTTTTTGGCGATGGATGATCCGCGGCATATGCGGATGCGGCGGTTGGTGTTCAAGGGGTTCACGCCGAAGCGGGTGGCGGGGATGGAGGCGCGGATTCGGGAGTTGACGTTGTCGTATCTGGTGCCGGCGTTGGGGGGTGGTGGTTTCGATTGGATCGATGAGGTGGCGGGGAAGTTGCCGATGGATGTGATTTCGGAGTTGATGGGGGTTCCGGTGGTGGATCGGGGGGAGATTCGGCGGTTGGCGGATCTGGTGGTGCATCGGGAGGACGGTGTGCTGGATATTCCGATGGCGGCGGTGGAGGCGTCGGTGACGTTGTTGGGTTATTACGCGGAGATGGTGGCCGAGCGTCGCCGGGTGCCGCGTGATGATCTGACTTCGGCGTTGCTGGATGCCGAGATCGGCGAGGACACGCTGACTGATGAGGAGATCGTGGGGTTTTTGTTTCTGATGGTGGTGGCGGGGAACGAGACCACCACGAAGTTGCTGGGTAATGCGTTGTATTGGGCTGGGCGGTGTCCGGGGGAGTATGCGAAGGTGGTGGCGGATGGGGGGTTGGTGGGGGATTGGGTGGAGGAGACGTTGCGGTATGACACCTCTAGTCAGGTGATTGCGCGTACTGCTACGGCGGATTTGGGTTATTACGGGGGTGTGGTTCCGGCGGGGGGGAAGGTGTTGTTGTTGATCGGTTCGGCTAATCGTGATCCGGCGGTGTTCGAGGATGGGGATTGTTTCCGGATCGATCGTGCCGGCAAGTCGGGGTTGGCCAGTTTCGGTGCGGGGGTGCATTTCTGTTTGGGTGCGCATCTGGCGCGGTTGGAGGCGAGGGTCGCGTTGGGGGAGTTCGCGTCGCGGGTGCGGTCCTTCGAGGTCGTGGAGTCGGGGATCGTGCGTGTTCATTCGTCCAACGTGCGTGGTTTCGCGCACCTGCCCATCACCGTGGAGACCCGAT